>NZ_JBCECK010000072.1:0-26070 GCF_039207105.1 Mucilaginibacter sp. | reverse complement strand
TGGAGATCATTGAGGTAAACGGTTACACCATTGAAGAAAAAATTGAGATAGCCAAGCAACACCTGCTGCCTAAACAACGTGAAGCACATGGCTTAAAGCTGAAAGATATTAGCCTTAAAACCGATGTGCTTGAAAAAGTGATCGTAGATTATACCCGGGAATCGGGTGTACGTTCACTGGAAAAAAAGATAGGTTCTGTAGTACGCGGAGTGGCCAAAAACATAGCCCTGGAAGAAGAATATAATCCGGTAGTGAACAAAAAAGATATTGAGAAAATACTGGGTGCCCCTATATTTGATAAAGACCTTTATGAAGGCAACGACGTTGCCGGTGTGGTTACAGGCCTGGCCTGGACATCAGTTGGCGGTGATATTTTATTTATTGAAGCAAGTTTAAGCCCCGGTAAAGGCCGTTTAACCCTAACCGGAAGCCTTGGCGATGTAATGAAAGAGTCGGTAACTATTGCCCTCGCCTATCTCAGGGCACATGCCAATTACTTTAACATCAATCCTAAATTGTTTGACCTTTGGGATGTTCACGTACACGTTCCGGCAGGCGCTACACCAAAAGATGGCCCTTCAGCAGGTATTACCATGCTTACGGCCTTGGTTTCGGCCTTTACTCAGCGTAAAGTGAAACCAAACCTGGCCATGACCGGCGAGATTACCCTGCGTGGCCGCGTTTTAGCCGTTGGTGGTATTAAAGAAAAAATACTGGCAGCCAAACGGGCCAACATCAAGGAGATCATTCTGTGCAAATCAAACCAGAAGGATATATTGGAAATTAAGGAAGATTATATCAAAGACCTTAAATTTCATTATGTTACCGATATGCGCGATGTAATTTCTCTCGCCCTTTTGGATGAGCAAGTGAAAAATCCGATAGACCTGACGGTTAAAGAGGATGCAAAGCCGATAGCTAATTAAAAAAGAGGGGGTTAAAATTTTATTTTAACCCCCTCTTTTTTTGCGGTATATAAATCAGTTCAAATTTTTATCTTAGGCACACATATATTTAAACTTTTAATGCTTAATAAACTATTCCTGACACTGTTGTGCCTGTTTGTTACCCTCGGTTTATTTGCCCAAACACGCACCCATGAATTTGCTATACAGACAGATAATGACTCGTACCTGGGGCAGGGTTCTGACAGGTATTATACCAACGGGATTTTCTTTTACTATCGTAAGGCCTTAAAAGCTGATAATGATCTTCAAAACAAAGTTTTAGGCTTTGAGATAGGGCAAAAAATGTACAATCCGCAATCGGGCTTTGTGCCAAATGCCGATTTTATTGACAGGCCATTTGCAGCCTACTCTTATATTGGCTCAACCCTTAACCTATTATATAAAAACGAAAGCAACCTTAAATTAAGCGCGCAAATTGGCCTGGTTGGCCCTGCAGCAGGCGGTGAACCCATTCAAAAGCTTATTCATAATACTTTTGGTTTTTACCACCTTAACGGCTGGCAATACCAGATCAGGAATGATGTGCAGCTTAACCTTGGCGCCGAATACAATAAACTACTGGCCAGGGCATCGTGGATTGATCTGAGCTTAGCTTCTTATGCTAATCTTGGCAATGGTTTTACAGGTGCCGGTGTTGGCCCGCTGTTGCGTTTGGGTAACTTTAATCAGTTATTTAATTCGGTAAGTACACAAAGTACGGTATCGGCCCAGGATCAGCCCGGACTGTTGCATGCACATGAAATATTTTTTTACTACAAACCGCAGGTTAACGGTGTACTTTACGATGCTACCATACAAGGAAGTTTATTAAGAAGTCACGACCCTAACAGCCTGGAGGTTACCTTAAATAAAAAGCCTGTGATATTCAGCAATCAATTGGGTGTGGCTTTTACCACCAGCCGCTTTGCATTTGATATAGCTGCCATATTCCACACCAAAGATGTTGAGGAAATGCTCAGATCACACCAATGGGCCAGCATAACCGGAGCGTACAGGTTTAAATAATGCGTGGATGTGCGGATTCGTGGATATGCGAATATGTAGATGTGAAGATGTGTAAATGATTTCAGATTTAATCAAGCATCTATACATATACAAATTCCCACATCTACAAATTCGCAGATCTTCACATCCTCTCATCCGCACATCTTCTACTCAAAGCTCACCTTTCGGTTCTCTTTTTTTGCGGCGTGTTTCTTTTTATTATCCAGCCGGGCAGCTTTCGCGGCCTTGCTTACTTTGGTAGGCTTACGCGCTTTAGGCTTTTGTAATGCTTTGGTAAGCAGTAATATCAACCGCTCCATAGCTTTTTCCTTGTTTAAATACTGGCTGCGTTCCTCGTCACAAATTACCTGCACCAGGCCGTCCTTGTTCAACCGGTTTTGTAGCTTATCGGCAAGTAATAATTTTTCTTCTTCAGTGAATAATCCAGACTCATTGATGTTAAATAAAAGTTCGACTTTGCTCGATACCTTATTTACATTCTGGCCCCCCTTACCCCCACTGCGTGATGTTTTATAAGTAATTTCAGTTTGAAGGGTTGATTTTGAAAGGTTCATTTTCAAAAGTAATCATTTTTACACCTCTGGATGATAATTTACCTATGTTAAGCAGGTCGTTTAACATAATCTTGCCGGCTCATTAACCATCCACATAATTTTGTACTTTAGTGCCGCTTATGAAAAACAATATTGTAGTAGCAATTGATGGCTATTCATCATGTGGTAAAAGTACACTGGCCAAAGCTTTAGCTAAAAAGCTTCACTTTATTTATGTTGACAGCGGTGCTATGTACCGTGCCGTTGCCCTGTATTTTTTACGCAACAACATTGATGTACATGATCATGAGCAAATTGAAGAGGCGCTGAAAAACATCCACCTCAACTTTCACTCGCGCGATTATCAAACACATATCACCCTTAATGATGAGGAGGTATCTGACGAGATTCGCTTAATGCCTGTATCTGAAAAAGTAAGTGAGGTATCGGCTCTGCGCGAGGTACGTAAAGAAATGGTAAAGCAACAACAACGCATGGGCCACTCTAAAAATATTGTGATGGATGGCCGCGACATCGGAACTACTGTTTTCCCTAACGCTACCGTAAAAATATTCATGACGGCCGATCCTAAAGTACGTGCCGAAAGACGCTATAAAGAGATTGCCGACAAAAATCCAGGAATCACTTTAGAAGAAGTATTTGAGAACATCGCCCACCGCGACTATCAGGATACCACCAGGGAGGAAAGTCCGCTGGTAAGAGCTGTAGATGCCATTATATTAGATAATACCAACCTCACTCCTGAAGAACAATTAGAATTTGCCCTGGATAAAGTACGGCCATTTATTCTTTAGAACTTCATTGGACTTGGGGACTTTTGGACTATGGGATTTTGGGACAAAGGATTAATAGACAAAAGTAACTCGGGGATAAGGGAGACTTAATTTACCCTTTATTTTTATACTACATTCAAGTATCTCATAGTTTAATAAAACAACTATTTGTTCAAAAGTCCTTTGTCTTTTATCCAACAGTCCTTTATCAAAAAGTCTCATAGTCCAAAAGTCTCTCAGTCTCCTTCTCTAAACTTCTCGGCTTTAACGCCAAACTTATTTAAAAAGTCAACCCCTTCATCACTGGCCAGACCTTTGTATTCGGCGTATGATTTATCGAAATAAACATGTTTAATTCCTGCCGAAAATATGAGGCGGGCACAGGGCAGGCATGGCGATAGTGTAGTATACAGCGTAGCCCCTTCCAGCTTTGCGCCATTTTTTACAGCATATAGTATGGCATTCTCTTCGGCATGTAAAGCCAGCGAGCAACTACCTTTTGAATCGCGTGCACACCCTTCGGTAGGCCATTCCTCATCACAATTGTGCGTGCCTGCAGGAGGTCCGTTATACCCAATGGATATAATACGGGTATCGCGGGTTAAAACGGCTCCTACATGGGCTTTTACACAGTGTGAGCGCTTAGCCAGATCGGTAGCCAGATTCATGAAAATATGATCGAAACTTGGTTTCATATACTGAATTGTTTTAAAAGCAAAATGGTTCATTAGTTAATTGGCATGCTACCAAGAACCTAATGAACCATTGAATTAATGAACTAAATATTAATGTCCACCTTTTGTCTCTACGTGGTCAAGGTCAATACCCTGGCTGCGCAGTTCGCGGCTTACCTTCCAGGCAAAATATGCCAGGTATGCAAAGCCCAGTCCCGGAACAATGTAGGAGAAATGTATACCGCTCATACCCGAAATAATGTTATTACTACCATCTGCAATTTTACCTTGCAACGGCGGTATAATAGAACCACCCAGGATCATCATGATCAAAAATGCAGAGCCCTGACTGGTATATTTACCCAAACCGGTAATAGATAAGGCGAATATAGATGGCCACATGATAGAGCAGCATAAACCACCGCTAATGAAAGCGAAAGTAGCTACTGTACCGGTTGTAAATAGACCAACTAATACAAATATTACACCTAACAAACCTAATACTGATAAAGTACGGGTTGGTTTTTGTTGCCCAATAAAAAAGGCTACGATAAGAATAGCTACGCAAACTGCATAACCATACAGGTTGCTCACCTTTACACCGGTTGCCGCATTCACCAATAATATAATACCAAATGCTATAAAAGGGATTAGAATTGTTAGTATATATTTAACAGTTTTTGAGAGATTAAATGCACCTATAGCTCCTGCAAAACGGCCGATCATTAAGCTTCCCCAGTATAATGAGATGTAAGGGGCGATATCAGACTCACTGAATGAACCAAATTCAGGTGTTTTTAGCAATGCTCCCATGTTACTTTGAAGAGTAACCTCTGTACCCACATAGGTAAAAATGGCAAGCATCCCCAAAATCAACTGAGGATATTGCATTGCACCCCAACCTTCTTTATTCTTTTTAGCAGCAAATATGGTTCCTACTAATGTTAACACAATGATAGCCAGTGACGCATAAACAAAATACTGGCTTTTTACGTGATCTGAAGATAGTAGCGTATTAAGATATTCACTCAAAGGGTCCGCTGCCAAAATAAGTAGGAACGCTAAAAACATAATCAAAATCGGGGTATTTGCTTTACCGCTTGGTTCAATTTTTTCGTCACTGGTAACTTTGGGTAAATTAGAGAACCAGAAAAATATAGCAACCGCTATAAACAACCCTGCAAGCATATAATAAAGGTTATTTACAGAAGAGATATGAACATCCTTCGCATCAATTTTGGCAGAAGCAGATCCAAACAAAATAAAACCAACAACCACAGGGCCTAATAAACCACCGATGTTATTGATACTACCTGCAAAGTTCAAACGGTTTGATCCGGTTTCTGGTGGACCTAAAGCTACCACAAAAGGGTTTGCGGCTGTTTGTTGCAATGAAAAACCTACTGCTATAATAAAAAACACAGCCAGAATGAAACCAAAAGCACCGGAGGCGATAGCTGGAATCATACCAAGGGCACCCACCGCAGATACGATAAGCCCTAAAATGATACCATTTTTATAGCCCATTTTATTAATGATATCTACTTTGCTTATAGAAGATGCGAAATACAGGAGCAACGAACCTATGAAATAACCACCATAAAAGGTAAAGTCAATCAGCTGAGATTCAAATTGGGTTAAGTGAAAATGCTCTTTACAGAAAGGTATAAATACACCATTTGAGGCAGCTAAAAAGCCCCAGAAGAAAAAGACAGTTATCAGCGTATATAGTGCCGAACTGTAATTCTTTTTGTCGTTTTGTTCCATTTTACTATTTAGTTATTCGGGATATTATTTTGAATCGCTAAACATAATCCATTTTTTGTAAAAAGTAGTTATACTTTTTCAAATTAAATAAATCACAATTTTAAGTTTCGTTGTTTAATAGATAAAGTTGCATATTCGCATGGTTCAAATTTTAGAACTTAAGCCTCAATAATGATAGAAGCGGTTATTTCGGGAATTGGGATTGGATTAGTGTTAACGTTTTTGACTGGCCCGGTCTTTTTTGCTCTTATTAAAACCAGCATTGAAAAAGGCTTTCATGCAGGCGTTGCCCTTGCCCTTGGTGTAGTTTGCAGTGACATTGTTTTTGTAGGCGCTATTCTGTTTGGCTCTCAGTATTTTGACATCTCCAACCATGCCAAAACCGTAGCCGGTGTAGTTGGTAGCATCATATTATTTAGTGTGGGTATACGTTACCTGTTTAAAAAAGGCGAGGTTAATTATGAAAATAAGGTACCCTCGGGAATTAACCGGGCCGGCTACTTTTTAAAGGGGTTTTTGATGTGTATTTTTAACCCTACCCTGCTTTTTCACTGGATAACTGTAATAGGTACAGCGAGTACCGTTTTCCACGAAGGCGTGGCTCACCGTTCTATAAAAATCGCGGTGATGTTTGCTACCGTGCTTATAGTTCAATTTGGCATGGATACCACCAAAGCTTTCTACGCCAATAAACTCCGCGATAAAATATCAGTTAAACTGGTGCACCGCCTTAATGAGGTAGCTGGTATAGCCCTTATCATTGCCTCATTGATTTTGATGGATAAGCTGGTTACGCACTTTGTATTTGCTGCACCTGCGGTGAGTTAGTAATTGTGTCATTGCTGTAAGCATAGCGTGGCAACCGCGAACTTTACAGAGGAATTTGCACAGTTCGCGATTGCTTCGTCGTTCCTCCTCGCAATGACACAGTTTTTTTGTAAAAAAGTTTTTCAAACAAAAAAGGCGATGAACCTAAATCCATCGCCTTAAATATTATATTCCCCCTTCAGGGGTTAGGGGGCTTTTTTACATGTAAGCTCTTTGGTTTTTACCTTCCATCCAGTTAACAAAGGCGCGGTTAACCACCTTGTTACCACCCGGGGTTGGATAATCACCGCTGAAATACCAGTCGCCGGTATGGCCGGGACAGGCAATGTGCAAATTATCTAAAGTTTGGTATAATACCTTCACCTCGCAATTAATGCCTTTTGGCGTGATGATCTGAGCTATGCGGTCTGAAATCTCTTGATCTGTAAATGGCTCATAAATAGCTTTTACATAATTAATCACCTCTTCTTTAGGAAGCTTTGCACTGTCTTTACATTTTTGGTAAACATCAAGAATAATATCCTCGCGCTTCATTTCTTTCAGCAAGCTGATAGCCGCCTCAAAAGCAACAAACTCACCCATGCGCGACATATCAATGCCATAACAATCCGGGTAACGGATTTGCGGAGCCGATGAAACCACCACCACCTTTTTAGGGCCAAGCCTGTCCAGAATTTTCAGGATACTTTGTTTTAACGTAGTACCACGTACTATCGAGTCGTCCAATACTACTAAAGTATCTGTATCTTTTTTGATCAAGCCGTAAGTGGTATCATATACGTGTGCTACCATCTCGCTGCGGTCGGCATCCTGAGTAATAAAAGTACGCAGCTTAACATCCTTAATGGCTATTTTTTCAACCCTTGGGGCAAGCTGTAATACTTCTGTTAGCTCTTCTTCCGTGATCTTATCGGCACGGTTCAGCAATTGTTCGCGCTGATATTTTTTAACGTATTTGTGTACGCCCTCAACCATACCGTAAAAAGCAACTTCGGCTGTATTAGGAATATAAGAGAATACGGTGTTTTTAATATCGTGATCAACCGCGTTCAATATTTGCGGGCAAAGCAGCCTGCCTAATTGTTTACGCTCGCGGTAAATAGATGCGTCACTGCCTCTTGAAAAATAGATCCGTTCAAATGAACATGATTTCTTTTCCAGCGGTTCGCTAAACATGTCTTCTGTAACATTACCGTTCTTTTTAACAATTAAAGCATGGCCGGGGCGTATTTCTTTAATTTCTTCAATCGGAACGTTAAATGCTGTTTGAATAGCCGGACGCTCTGAAGCAGCAACAACTATTTCATCATTATAATAATAGAACGCAGGGCGAATACCAACCGGATCGCGCATTACAAACGCATCGCCGTGGCCTAATATACCAGCAATGGTATAACCGCCATCCCAGTTCTTGGCCGATTTACGGAGTATTTTAGCTACATCCATATCGTTGGCTATCAGCTTGCTGATCTCCACGTTATCGTCAAGTCCTTCGCGTTTGTACTGATCAAACAGGCCCTGATTTTCGGTATCAATAAAATGGCCGATCTTTTCAAGTACCGTGATCGTATCTGCCTTCTCTTTCGGGTGTTGGCCCAAATCGTATAGCTGCTGTAACAGTTCATCAACATTGGTCATGTTGAAGTTACCTGCTATAACCAGGTTACGGGTTTGCCAGTTGTTTTGTCTTAAAAAGGGATGGCAGCTTTCAATGCTGTTTTTACCGTGGGTACCATAACGCAGGTGCCCCAGTAAAACTTCGCCTGTAAAGCTCACATGCTCTTTAAGCCATTCGGCATCGGCCATTTTTTCGGGAGTTTCTTTCTGAATATCCGCGAATTTCTTCTGGATGTATTCAAAAATATCAGCAACGGCATTTGATGCCATTGAGCGGTGCCTGCTAATGTACCGCTTGCCAGGCTCAATATCCAGTTTAATGGTAGCAACACCCGCGCCATCCTGGCCCCGGTTATGTTGTTTTTCCATCAAAAGGTAAAGCTTGTTCAGGCCGTACAGAGCTGTTCCGTACTTTTTCTGATAATAGGATAGTGGCTTTCGTAAGCGGATAAACGCCACACCGCATTCATGTTTAATCTGATCGCTCATGATTCGGAATGAGGCTGCAAAGGTATAATTTATTAGCTAACAATGGCCATATCAATTGTCATTAAACAGTAGTTTGTGTATAAGTTAGCTTATTGTTAATTCTTTACACACCATATCATTTTATTTCAACACCGAAACCCCTAAAAAAAGCATTAGTATTTGATATCCCTGAAAGTAATATTGATCCGCTGACCGGCTTCGCGGGTAGTTTTCGGAACCTGGTGCAGCCAGTTGTGCTGTGTTTCGCCCTGCATAATTAGCAGGCTGCCATTGCCGAGCGCCACTGATACTTTGGCATTTTTTTGCGTTTTATGCTTAAACTGAAAAGTACGTGTAGCCCCGAACGATGCCGACGCGATTATGGGGTTACCGCTTAGCTCCTTTTCATTGTCGCTATGCCAGCCCATGCTATCATCTCCGTCACGATAAAAATTGAGTAGGGCCGCGTTAAATAGTTTATCGCACTGCTGTTCGGCGGCCTTTTTTATTTTCAGCAATAAAGGGGTAAACGGTATAGGTGTGTTGACCACTCCTGAGTAAGTATACGTTTTATCACCATCGGCATACCAGGAGGTTAGGCGCGGAAAACTTACCGACTTGCCATAGATCTTCATCTTATCCTGTTTCCACAAAATGGTATGTTTCAGTTCTTCAAACAGATCGTAAACACCCTCTTCCTGATAAAAATTAGGATATAGGAATACCTCCCCATCAAATGGTAAAAGATTTTGATGGGTACTTTTAAAAATGTTTAATTGATTATCCGCAAAAAGGCTCATATGCACTACCTGTTATAACGGTTTTGACACGGGATATGCTATATGGTTTAACAAAAAAATCCGGCTTACGGCCGGACTTCAGGTTTATTTAATTGGATTTGAAATTCAATATTATAATTTTTCACCATGCTGGCTGATATCCAGCCCAAGCACTTCATCTTCTGCCGATACCCTTAACGGAGAAATCATATCGGTGATTTTCAATAACAATAGCGAACCGAAGAATGAAAATATAGATACACCAACCAAGGCTACCAGTTGAACAAGAAACAAATGAGTTTCGCCGAAAAACAAGCCGTTTCCTGTAGCATTGCCCGCGTTTACATGCTGGTTAGCAAATACGCCGGTAAGCAGCATACCTACCATACCGCCAACACCGTGACAAGGGAATACATCTAAAGTATCATCAATAGAAGTACGAGTGCGCCATTCAACTACCAGGTTACTCACTACTGCCGATATAATACCTATGGCCAGTGAATGCGGTACGGTAACAAAGCCCGCCGCCGGTGTAATAGCTACCAGGCCAACAACTGCACCTATACAAGTACCCATAGCCGATGGCTTACGGCCACGCAGCATGTCAAAAAATATCCAGGTTACACCACCTGCGGCCGATGCTGTGGTGCTGGTAGCCAAAGCGGTAACCGCTAAGGCGTTTGCTCCAAATGCCGAACCCGCATTGAAACCAAACCAGCCAAACCATAACAGGCCGGTACCGATCATGACATAAGTGATACGGGCCGGTGAGTGATTAGCCTCATTACGGCGTTTTAAATACAATGCCGATGCAAGCGCAGCCCATCCGGCTGACATGTGTACTACTGTACCACCTGCAAAGTCAAGTACGCCAAATCTGGCTAATATGCCATCCGGGTGCCAGGTACAATGCGCCAGTGGAGAGAATATAAATATAGAGAACAGGCAAAGGAAAATAATATACGAGTTAAAACGGATACGCTCGGCAAAGGCACCGGTGATAAGCGCCGGAGTTATAATAGCAAACTTAAGCTGATACATGGCAAACAGCAACAATGGTATAGTAGGTGCCGCTTTCCAGGTGGCATTGCCCAACATGCCCTTCATCATAAAATAAGTAAGCGGATTGCCTATAAAACCATGAAAGCTATCACCAAAAGCAAGACTGAAGCCAAATATGCCCCACATTACGGTAATGATTACCATACACACTATACTTTGCAGCATGGTTGATATCACATTCTTTTTATTAACCATACCACCGTAAAAGAAGGCTAATCCAGGCGTCATGATCAAAACCAGTGCTGTTGACATCAGCATCCAGGCAATATCACCGGTATTAAAATTAGGATGGCCGGAATTTTCGTGTTCTACCGATGGAAAAACAAAGGTTAATGTTAAAATGGCAAGAATTACTGCAAAAGGAAAGTACCGTTTCATGAAAATATTGAAATTGTTTTGTAAAACGGCCTGAAAGTATGATTTTAATTATAAAAAAACGAAGAATATTATGTTTTTGTTAAAAAATTACGAAAATTGAAAAATTAAAGCCAACGAAGGAGAAAATCAGGGAAAATACCGAGCAAAATCAATACAAAGCTTATAACAATTGATAAAATGAGCAAATTCATTGATTTTACCTCATGCCTTTCGGGCATTTCTTTCCTTTTCAGAAACAAATTCAATGGTATTTTAAGGTAATAAAACAAAGAAACCACTGTAGTTAGGGCCCCGGTTACCATCAGCAACATTAACCAAACGTTATGTGTTTGCTGATAAATGGCATAAACTGCCGAAAAAACAAATAATTTTCCGGTAAATCCTGCAGTTACAGGCAAACCTGTGAGTGATATCAGTATAATTACGAAACAAACCGAGGCAATTGGATATTTTAAACCTAATCCGCGGTAATGTTCTACGTCTTCGGCGCCAGTTTCGTTGGCAAAATAGCTTGCCAATGCCAAAGCGCCAATATTAGCAGCACCATATACCAGCAAATAGTAGGTAATGGCTGACACTCCCTGCAACGTTAGCACCACAACAGCCATTAAAGCAAAACCGGTATGCCCAATGCTGGAGTAAGCCAGCATCCTTTTCACATTGCTTTGCATAACCGCCGCAAAATTACCGGCAATCATAGTAATTATTCCAACTGCCGATATTAAAACTCCAATATTAAAGCCTTTCCATTGCGTACTGAGCAAAAACGGTGGCAAAAAATTAATAAGCAAGGCAAAAGCAGCTATTTTAGGTACCGTTGATAAATAGGCCGTTACTGGAGTGCTTGCTCCCTGGTACACATCGGGTACCCAAAAATGTACAGGTACAAATGATAATTTAAAGCCAATGCCAATTAAAACCAATACAACTGCAAATGATGAGCTAATAGGGTTTACTTTGGATAACTGAGTGATGCTTGTCTGAAAAACCACATCAAGCGAACCGCTGAATCCGTACAACAGCGATATGCCATACAACATAATAGCTGATGAAGCCGCCCCAAACAGCACATATTTCAATCCGGCCTCAGTACTGAAAGCGTTCTCGGTACGGTAAGCCACCATCAGGTATGATGCAAGCGACACCAATTCAATAGCCAAGTATATAGATAACAGGTTTACCGCCATCACCATTAAATGCAAACCGAGGATGGATGCTATGGTGATAGAATACAGATCGGACAAGCCTTTCTGATGCGCGTTCAGTTTATGATCCCAGGTAAAATACAACAGCAGAATAAACGAGAGCATATCAATACTCAATTTAAAGAATATACCGCCGCGGCTCAGCAGTAACATATTACTGAATATAAAATGCTCCCCATCTACCACTAAAGCTACCTGCTGCAAATCCTTAAACATAATGAGAGCCATCCCTGCACAGGCTATAATACGACATAATTGAGTTGACCGTTTACCGAATATCAGGTCGGTTATCAGCACAACGATAAATAGTAGCGTTAAATAAACTTCGGGTATAAAATAGCCTATGCTACCCAAAACATGGGATAAAGACTCAGATATATACGGTAGCAGATCGTGCATTTTCAGGACTATTTAAGCTGTAAAAACTGGATCAGGCTAAGCACCGAATCATTGATCTTTTCAAAAACCAGCGAGGGCATTACACCTAAGGCAATAGCTATAACAGCCAGTGGCGCCAGGGTAAGTTTTTCGCGAAGGTTCAGATCGGTAAGGGCTATTTTCCAAACATCGCCACCTTTTAATGATTCAGGGCCAAAAAACATACGTTGCAGTGTCCATAAAAAGTAGGCAGCGCCCAATAAGATACCAATAGCGCCGCAAATAGGCATCCAGTAAGGTATCAGACCATTTACTGATGATGATCTAAACGTTCCTGCCAGTGTAAAGGCCTCGGCCACAAATGCCGAAAAACCTGGTAAACCCAGTGATGCAAAAAAAGCGATCATCACAAAGGCGGTATATTTTGGCATTAAATTACCCAATCCACGGAAATGGTTGATACCCCTGTCGTGAACACGGTTATACAGTACGCCCACCAAAAAGAAAAGCATGGTTGACAAAAAGCCGTGGCTCACCATTTGCATTATAGCACCGCTTATGCCTTCAGCTGTTTGTGAGGCAATACCCAACAACACAAAACCCATATGCGATACGGATGAATAAGCGATCATCCGTTTCAGATCTTTTTGTGCCAGGGCATTGAATGCCCCGTATAAAATAGAGATAACCCCAAGCAAGCCTAACCAGAAAGCGCCGGTTGTGGCTACTTCCGGGAAAATCCCTAAACAGATCCTGATAATACCGTAGCCGCCAATTTTTAACAACACACCTGCTAATATGATAGATACCGGTGTCGGCGCCTCAACGTGCGCATCGGGTAGCCAGGTATGCAGGGGTACCACTGGCACCTTAATAGCAAAAGCAATAAACAGCACCACAAAACCAACCACTCGGGCCGGCATGCCTAATATGGTTTGATGCCCGGCAATTGAAAACACCGACTGAGCGCTGTAATTTGCCGGGTTCATCATTTGTATGATATTGAAGGTATGGTTGCCGGTTGCAGGGTCCGTAACGGAAAGGTACAAACCTACCATCACCAGCAGCATAAATACCGAACCAAACAAAGTATACAGGAAAAACTTGATGGCCGCGTATTCCCGGCGCGCGCCACCCCACATCCCGATCAGGAAGTATAGAGGTAGCAGCATCAGTTCATAAAACAGATAAAACAGAAAGAAATCCAGCGCGCAGAAAACACCTATAACGGCCATATCCAACAATAAAAATAGCAGGAAGAAACCTTTCAGGTTACTCTTGATCTCCCACGATGATAGCGTAGCAATAACCATAACCAATGAGGTCATGACCAGCAACGCGATAGACATACCATCAACACCTACAAAATAATCTATCTGCATTTTGCCCATGCTACCTAGGTTCAGGGATATCCAGGGAAGTTTTTGTACAAACTGGTACTGATCTTCATGATTAATTCCTCCGTAAGCTACTCCTGTTTTAAAATGCAGGTACATCCATATGCTGATGCCCAACTGTATCAAAGTAGCCAGCAGGGTAATATATTTAAAGCTGGCACGCAGTGATGATGGCATCACCATAATGATCAGGCCGAACAGTACAGGTACAAGTAAGAGTAAGGTTAATATATTCATCAGGTTCAGATCAGTATTTTTAAAATAAATAGCACCAATACAATCACCAGCATGCTATACAGGTAGTATTGTACTTTGCCACTTTGAAACCTACGTGCAAAATTGCCAATACTTTGCACTATTGAGGTTACGAAATGTAAAAAGCCATCCACAATATGTTCATCCGTCCAGGCAGTAAGTTTGGCTACATGACCACTTATTTTGGCTAATAAGTGTAAAAATCCGTCAATAACATTTCTGTCTATCCAAAAGCTGGCAGCACATAGCCGTAATACGGGTTTTATAATAAAACGTTGGTAAATAGCATCTAAATACCATTGATTGTATGATAAGCGGTATAAAAAACCATCTTGCTGAAATTTGAAGCCGGTTGGTTTACTATAGATAACATAAGCCGCGTACAATACTACTATACTTATTATAGTAACCAATGCCGGAATAATGGTATGGAATATACTTTCTCCCTCATGAACACCAGGTGATGATAAGCCATTGAACAACCAGGAATGCCCATATGAAAAAGGGTTGAACGAAAACAAAGGGAATAAACAGCAAAGCGCTAATAAAACAATCGGCAGCTTATATGGTAACCCTCCATCGTGCATATGCAGTTTTGCGTCAGGATAGCTTTTTAATAATCTAAACTCTCCAAAAAACACTTTTACTATTAAACGCGCTACGTAAAAAGCGGTAAGCCAGCTGGTAAAAAGGGCCATTACGGGGATTAGCTTAAACCATACGCTCTTACCCTCGCTCCACTCAAAGGCCTGGATCAGGATACCATCTTTGGAAAGGTAACCCGAAGTAAGCGGTAAACCAACCAGGGCCAAACTGCCAACAACTGCTACTATGAATGTGACTGGTAATTTTTTACGCAGACCGCCCATTAATGAAATATCCTGCGGATCGATGTCAAGTTGATTTTCTTCCTTAACATGCTGCATTTCATGAATGACGATACCTGCTACCAAAAACAGTAAGCATTTGAAAAACGCATGCGTAGCCAAATGAAATAAAGATGAAGCATACGCCCCTACCCCCATAGCCAGTATCATATAACCTAACTGCGATATGGTGGAATAGGCCAGTATCCGTTTCAGATCGTTTTGTGTAAGGGCGATGGTTGCCGCCATGAACGCGGTAAAACAACCGATAATCGCCAATATGGTAAGCTCGGTTCCGGTAAACATGGGATAAACCCTGCCTAATAAAAACACACCCGCCGCAACCATTGTAGCCGCATGGATCAGTGCCGATACCGAAGTTGGCCCTTCCATCGCATCAGGTAGCCAGGTATGTAATGGAAACTGAGCCGATTTAGCAGCCACTGCAAGGAAAATACCCGCGCAGGCTACATATTGCCAGATATTTGGCAGTTGATATGAAATACCATCAATTATCCAATTATGTTCGTTTGGGGAAGCCCAGCTACCATTAGTCAGCAATGCTGCCGATTTGACAATTGATTTGGGTCCGAATAACTGATCAATATCGAAAGTATGAAATACGGCATAGATGATAAGTATCGCAACAAGCAAACCGATGTCGCCTATCCTATTCATGATGAAAGCTTTTTTGTTGGCTTGTACCGCCTTGTCCTTAGTAAACCAAAAACCGATAAGCAGGTATGAGGAGAAGCCCACCAGTTCCCAGAAAGCGTAGAACAGTACCAGGCTATCAACTACCACCAGGGCCAGCATACTGAAACAGAAGAAACTGAGATAGGTAAAATAACGGCTATACCTGTCGTCGTGCTTCATGTACGCGGTAGAATAAATATGCACCGGCAGCGCGATGACTGACACCAGCAACAACAGCAATACCGAAAGGTTATTCAGTAAAATGCCTGCCATTACTTCTGTTTTACCAATAGTGAACCATACGTGCTGTGCATGCACCGGAGCACTATTCCAAACCCCGGCAAAAACACAAGCTGATAACACACAGCTGAGCAGAATAGCAATGGTAGATACCCAGCCTGCTAATTTCTTTTTTACAGGCAGGCAAAAGTTTATGAAAGCAGCAAGCAGCGGTAAGGCAACAGCTGCCACCGTATAGTTTAATAGTTGTATGGAATGTAAAAAGTCTTCCAATTTATTGTTGTTTTTTTAGTATCAGGTATCAAGATATTAGTATCAAGAACCTTTTGCCTGTACATTGTGATTTTAAGATCTTGATACCTGATACTAATATCTTGATACTACCCTAATCCCTCAGTTTATTAATATCATTCGGATCGATGGTTTTATACCTGCGATAAACATTCAGTATAATAGCCAGCGCTACCGCGGTAGTTGCCGCAGCAAGCACAATGGCAAACAGCGCGAATATTTGCCCGCTATTGTTTACTTTATCATATTTACCAAAAGCCACCAGGTTTAGTATAGCAGCATTCAGGATCAACTCAATACCTATCAATATCTGGATAGCGTTTCGTTTGGATACCACCATGTATAAACCAATGCAAAACAAGGCTGCGCTTACTACCATAAAATCAGTCAGGGTGATCATGCCTTGCCCTCCTTGCGCGAAAGGTGCGCCGCACCTACCAATGCCATCAGCAGCAAAATAGAAATAGCCTCAAAAGGCAGCAGGTAACGCGTCATTAAGTTGATGCCGATATTATCAATCATCACCGCATTAGGCGTGATCTCGTTTTTAAAGCTCACAGCATCCTTAACCCATTGCAGGTTATCGGCATCAGCTTTGAATATGATATTGATAAGCACTACAAAAAACAGTCCGGCCAAAAGCAAGGCGGGCAGCTTTTTCAGGCTAAAAAGCTTTTCCTCCTGCTTTTGCAGTACATTTAAAGTTTCTTTACCTGATAGCATAAAGGCAAACAGGATAAGCACCAGTATACCGCCTACATAAATAACCACCTGCGTTACGGCCACAAAATCGGCCAGGCCCAGTACATACAGGCCTGCCAAGGCAAACAGGGTCACAAAAAACACAAATATGCTACGTACCAGATTTTTGCTCGATGCCGCGTACAAGGCCGATGCTATGGCTATAAAACTCAGAAAGTAAAACAGTACACGTACCAAACTCATGCTCCGCCCTCCTTTTTTTGCATGGCGGCCAACTTGGCTGCTTGTTTTTCGGCTTGTTGTTTATCAAACAAAGCCCGCTTTTCGGCAGCAACTTCGGGCGGCATATCAGAGAATTGATAAACCAGATCACTCAGTTCAAATACCGTTTTATCGTACTGGTTGGTCATGGTGATGCACTCGGTTGGGCACACAATGGTACACAAGCCGCAATACATACATTTGGCCATATCAATATCAAACTTGGCGGCGTACAGGCGTTTTATAGTACCATCAGACGTTTGACCTATGGCCTCTGTAGCCTTGATGGCTTCGATATCTATACAATTCACCGGGCATACTTTAGCACATAAATCGCACACTATGCAATCGTCCATCTCCACATCCAGCTGGTAACGGCCCACTTCGGGAACGGGTAATTGTTGCTTAGGGTATTGGATGGTGTTGGTACCACTTTCCAGTTGTTTAAAGTAATTGCTGTCGCTCACGGTAGTGATCTTCCTGTCGGCGTTTGGCGCAAACAGGTGCTTCACGGTAAGGGTTAAACCTTTCCATGCCGTTTTAAAACCGTTTATTACTTTATTTATCAAATCCTAAGCTCTAAATTCTAAACTCTAAAATATCTTGACCGTTGATTCGTCTGATTCCGTTGATTTTTGTCTTGATTCTTGTTTCTTACCTCTTAATTCTTGTCTCTTATTTCTTGATTCACTCCCCCTATCACATTAGCCACAACCGCCATATGCCTGATATCAGCATACATGCAAAGGCCAATGGGGTTAGTACCTTCCAGCAGAGGTTCATGAGTTGGTCTACCCGGAAACGGGGCAATGTCCACCTGATCCACATTTGTACGGCAACCAGCGCCAACGTTTTTAGTGTTACCCAGAAAATACCCCAGGCCATGCTGGTTGTCCAGATAGCCAAATGTACCGTACCTATATTTGGTAAGGGGGTATTCCAGGCGCCTAAAAATAATATAACGCCTATCATGGATACCAGGAACATCATCGAATATTCGGCCAAAAATACCAGGGCAAACCTGATACCGGTAAACTCAGTATGAAAGCCTGCTACCAATTCTGATTCCGCTTCCGGTATATCAAACGGAGCACGGTTGCTTTCGGCCAGTGAAGCTATAAAATAGATCACAAAGGCGATGATCAGGTGCGGAGCGCGAAACACGTTCCAACTGAAAAACCCGCCAATTTTAGTTACATCCCAAAAGCCTGCAAATTTTATTTTTTCGGATGCCAAAATACCTTGCTGCATGGCTACTTCCTGCAGGTTCAGGGTTTGCGCTATCATTACCACCGATATAATGGCAAAACCAGCCGGTATCTCATACGAGATGATCTGCGCGGCCGACCGCATGGCTCCTAAAATAGAATATTTATTATTTGAACCCCAACCGGCCATCAATATGCCAAGGGTTTCAACAGAAATAATAGCAAAAATGTAATATATACCCAGGTTTATTTTTGAAGGGATGAGTCCTGGTGCCCAGGGCAAAGCGGCAAAGCCCATATATACCGCTATAAAAATTATGGCAGGCGCCAGCATAAACAGCCACTTATCGGCCGCTGCCGGAATAATGAGCTCCTTCTGGATCATTTTTAAGATATCGGCCAGTGTCTGGAGCGTACCAAACTTTCCGGTTTCTGTCGGGCCAAGTCTGTCTTGTATATATGCCGAAATTTTACGTTCTGCATAAACACCTGCCAACGCAAAAAAGGCCGAAAAACTAAACAACCCGATAGCTACAATAAAATTTATGATGTAATAACTCAAGTGCCTTTTTGCTAAAGCTGCAAACTTACTAAATGTTATAATAATTTAGGCGATAAGGTAGTATATAAAGTTGGTGGGAATTATAGGTAAAGAGTAAAAAGTGGTATTACGAGGTACAAAGCAATCACCAATTTACGACCATTGTCATTCTGAGCGATAGCGAAGAATCTGTTAGCCGATAGATCCTTCGTTCCTCAGGATGACAAGGAGTTTAGAAAATGCTTTATTCAATTACAATTAGTATTCAATTCTTAGCATTTCACCAGGTCATTAGCCGAAATAAAGGTTGATTTTACCGGGGCCGAGAAAAATAGTGATGCGTGATGATCAAAATCGGCTGTATCATCTGTAGTAGTGTAAAACTTATTGACACCGTTTTTGGTCAGCTTACTTTCAATTTCGGGATGACGTTGCAGATAGTCGACCAAACTTTTGGCTACAATATCTCCCTGCGCAACCACTTTTATATTTGCGGGTAACTGCGCTTCTATCTTTTGCTGAATTAATGGATAATGAGTACAAGCCAGTAAAATAGTATCAATGTTCTGTGACTGCGCCATGATCTGGTCAAGGTATAGCTTTACAAAATAATCGGCACCCGGCTGGTCGTACTCGCCGTTTTCAATAAGCGGAACCCATAATGGGCAGGCTTGTTGATGGACTTTAATATCCGGGAAAAAATTCTGAATTTCCAGCAGGTATGACCCCGATTGTACCGTTCCTTTTGTACCCAACACCCCTATCTCCTTAGTTTGGCTGTAATCGCCAATAACCTCGGCAGTGGGGCGTATCACACCAAGCACCCTCTTGTCTGGATAGCCCGATTTAAGGTCCTGCTGTTGAATAGTGCGCAGCGCTTTGGCCGATGCTGTATTGCAAGCCAGTATAACTAATGGGCAACCTTGTTCAAAAAGCCATTGTACACACTCCCAGGTATACTGGTGTATGGTATTGAACGACCGGTTTCCGTAAGGTGCACGGGCATTATCGCCCATGTATATATAATCGTATCCCGGAAGTTGTTCAACAATTGATTTGAAAACGGTAAGGCCACCAAAGCCCGAATCGAAAATACCTATAGGTTGCTGATGCATATACACAAAAATAAAAAAAGCGTTCTGTAAATACAGAACGCTTTTTTGTTAATGACTTATAATTGATTATTATTTTAAGCCTAATTTAGCTTTTACTGCTGCCATCATATCATCAGCATCAGGTGATACTAATAAACTTACCTGAGATGAATCTAATACGTAAGCGTAACCTTTTTCTTTAGCTACAGCGTTTACAGCTGCAGTAGCTTTATCAATAAGTGGTTTACCTAATTCTTGTCTTTTAGCATCAACTTGTTGCTGTGCAGTGTTTTGGTAATCCTGCATACGTTTTTGTATATCCTGTAACTCTTGTCCTTTTTGAGTACGGATAGCATCAGTCATGGTTGCATTGTTTTTTTGAAACTCCTGACCTTTTGTAGTATACTCATTATTCATGGTAGTAAGCTGGTCAATAAATGTTTTTTGATAAGCCTGCATCTGAGTAGTAACAGTTTTAGTTTCAGGCATCATGTCAATCAGCTGGTTAAAGTTAATATGCCCAATTTTAGTTTGCGCATTGGCAAAGTTGCCCGCAAATAACATTCCTACTGCAACTAAAGCAACTTTAAATAGTTTTTTCATTTTCCTTGTTCTGTGTTTAATAATAGTTTTGTTTGATTATTTTTTTTAAATTTTATTTAGCAAATACACCGGGTTTAAGCCCTAATTTGGTTATCACATCGGCGCTTTTATCATACCGCGGATTTGCATACAGCATCATAACCTCACTGTTTTTATCAAAAACCATGTCCAGATTATCACCCTCGGCTACCGCCTGTACAGCTTTAGACACTCTATCCTGAATTGGTTTAATCAAAGCGTTACTCTTTTGTGAAAGTTCGCCATCGGGACCAAATTTCTGGCGCTGAAAATCCTTCGCGGCTTTTTCTTTATCAACAATCTCGGCCTCACGGCGCTTTTTCATATCTGCCGTCATTAAAACCTGATCGGCCTGGTAAGCTTTATACAAGCGGTCAATTTCCTGAAACTTACCGTCAACTTCTTTTTGCCATTGATCAGATAATGATGCAAGCTGTTTCTGCGATGAAGCATACTCGGGCATATGTTTTAATATATAATCCGAGTCTACATAAGCAAAACGCTGCGCGTAAGCTCCTGTGAATGCTGTTAACGTTAAAAACGCTATTAAAATTATCTTCTTCATATATCGCTGTGCAAATTAATTAAATCCGCCGGATAAACTCTGAGAAATTGTAAAATGGAACTGCCCTCTGTTTGCGTCCGGCGCACCTGGTATTTTATCAAATCCATAGCCATAATCTAATCCAAGCAATCCAAATATAGGTAAAAATATTCTTGCGCCAACACCTACCGAACGCCTTACGTTAAACGGATTAAACTGGCTAAAGTTGTTCCAAACGTTACCGCCTTCTGCAAAGGTTAATAAGAATATAGTTGCAGACTGGCTCGCGATCACCGGGTGACGAAGCTCAAGCGTATACTTATTATAGATGGTGCTACCCGTGTTGGTATTTTGATTTTCGGTTGATCCTTCCGGAACTATTGAGAAGTTTTGATAACCCCTTAAACCGATAATCTCACTACCCTGTAAAAACTGGTAGCTCTGCATACCATCACCACCTAATTTGAAACGCTCAAATGGTGAAGGGCCTACATCTTTGTTATACATACCCAGGAAGCCAAACCTTACTTGCGACATCAGTACGAATTTACCCACCAGTTTGGAGAACCACTGCGCATCATACTTGAATTTGTAGTACTCCACAAAATGGTAGCGCTCCTCAGGAGTAGCGATTTTATAGTTTACATTATTAAACAGTGAGTACGGAGGCGTAGCCTGTACTGTGAATTTAATGTTTGAACCCTGTGTCGGGAAAATTGGCGCATCGATAGAGTTACGTGTCAGCTCCTGCGTTAACTTAATGTTGAACGATGTACCGTTGGTAAACAAATAACCGGTATAGTTATCCAGGTTATAGTGGTCAACGTTTAACGAGTAGTTTAACTGGAAGTAGTTATCAGGCCATTTTAAACGTTTACCCAAGGTTACACCCACACCATTGATACGCAAGTTATTATATAACGGGCTTGATTTTGGATAATACTGCCCGGTTGAACTTCCTTGTGTATACGCTGACAACGCGAAGTAAATAGGTTTTTTACCACCCAACCACGGCTCAGAGAAAGTGAATGAAAAGTTCTGATAGGTTCTTCCGCTTGATTGTCCCCTTAAGCTTAATTTCTGACCATCACCTTTTGGCAGCGGTTTATATGCTTTTAAATTGAAGATATTCCTTAACGAGAAGTTATTGAAGGTAAGGCCTAATGTACCTACCAACTGGCCGCCACCAAAACCGCCCGATAGCTCAATCTGGTCTGATGGTTTTTCAACTACGTTGTAAACCAAATCAACAGTACCATCCTGCGGGTTGATGTTTACCGGTTTAGGCTCTGTTTTTTGCTCATCAAAGTTACCCAGCTGGCCAATTTCACGCGAGCTGCGGATCAGCAACTCTTTGTTGAATTTTTGACCTGGCTTGGTTTGAATCTCACGCATAACCACTTTATCGTTGGTTACATCGTTACCTTTTAAGCTTACACGGTTAATAGTATATTGCGGACCTTCATACACGCGAATGTCTAAATCTACCGTATCGTTATAAACCTTTGTCTGCACCGGATCGGCAGTGTAGGTTAAGTAACCATCGTTAAGGTAAAGTGATGAAACGTCATCGTTGTTAGGCGTTGGGCCAACCAACCTTTTGTTTAACTCATCTTCGCTAAATACATCTCCTTTTTTAACATGCAAAATTCTGTCTAACAACTCAGTAGTATATTTAGCATTACCAGACCACTTCACATTACCAAAGTAATACTTAGGGCCTTCGTAAACCTTAATTTTTACGTTAACCGATGTGGCATCATGCGCCCAAACAGAATCGCTTAAAATTTCAGCATCGCGGTAACCCTTTCCCTGCATTGATTCAATCAGGCTCTGCTTATCTTCTTCGTATTTATCCTGCTTGAATTTTTTTGAGCCAAACAGGTTATACCATTTTTTTTCACGGGTCTTTTTCAAAAACCCTTTTAACTTTTTGTCGCTAAAAGCTTTGTTACCTTCAAAGGCAACATCGTTAATTTTAACCTTAGTCTTTTTATCAATAGCCACATCCAATATCACGCTATTGGCATCTCCCGGATCTTTACGCTGGGTAAGCTTAACCGTAGTATTTAAAAAGCCTTTTTCATTAAAATGCTTTTTTATGATGGCTGTAGTAGTACTTAATAAATTTTCGTTTACGATTTTACCGGTCCTGTCATTCAGTTTTTTCTGCACATCTTCAATCTCTCCCTTTCTGATACCTGTTATATGTAAACGTGAAAGACGCGGGCGTTCAGAAACAGCAATTTCCAGGTATATGGTATCCTGGTTAATTTTGGTAATATTTAATTGAACATCATCAAACAAACCCTCTTTATATAATGCTTTTATAACTTCAGAGTTACGCTCACCCGGCAGGTTTATACGATCGCCTTTGTTTAATTTAGAGAGTTGTATCAATATATCTTTATCCAGATACTTAGCGCCGCTAACAGATATGCCTCCAATGATATAATCCCGCGGATTAAGGTAACTTAAACTATCGGCAGGTATTGATTTTGTCAGGTTGGTTCTCGGAGCATTTGATACCTGGGCAAAAGCCGTAGTAACAAAAACCGAGAGAAGAATAGCAAAAAGAAATTTATACATTCGAATATTTTAGTGGGCTAAAAATAATTTATACAGTTGTTAAAAAGTGTTAAAAGTAAAAATTTAGTTAATTTGCTCACTTGTTTTACCAAATCGGCGCTCGCGTTTTTGGTAATCGAGTATAGCTTCGTATAAATCTTCCTTTCTGAAATCGGGCCAAAATTTAGGCGTAAAATATAACTCGGCGTAAGCTATTTGCCATAGTAAATAATTGCTGATGCGGTATTCGCCGCTTGTTCTGATCAGTAACTCAGGATCGGGCATATCCCAGGTAAACAGATTATTTTCAAAAACCTCTTCGTTAATATCCGCAACATCCAGTTCGCCGTTTTGAACTTTTACAGCTATGTTTTTTGCCGCACGTACAATTTCACTGCGAGAGCCATAACTTAATGCCAGTGTAAGTACCACCCCGGTATTACCGGCAGTTTTTTCCATTGCCGCTGTAAGCTCCCTATTACATTTGGCAGGCAGCATATCCAGATCACCTATAGCGTTTAGCTTGATGTTATTTTTCATAAACCCGGCTATCTCCTTGTGAATGGTGCTTACCATGAGTTCCATAATGGCCATTACCTCCAGCTTAGGGCGGTTCCAATTTTCGGACGAGAAGGTGTACAGGGTAACATATTTAATGCCTAATTTATCAGCACCTTCAACCACGTCCCTAACAGATGTTACTCCGTTGTGATGGCCAAACATTCTTAATTTGCCTTTTTCTTTTGCCCACCTGCCATTACCGTCCATAATGATGGCAACGTGCTGTGGTAGCCTCAACAAATCAATCTGATCCAAATATCCCATACTATTCATTATCCAAAGCTGCTCTTGAGTGCTTGTAAAAGACCTGCTTGTGTTTAATTATCAACACGATGTCTAATAAATATTTGTTTTAGACTAATCAATGCTAAAAATAACCTGATAAACTCGGTCATTTAAATTTCAAATTGCCGGTTTTTTCAGGGTACAAAGGTAAAACTTACTTTGTATTTTTTTAGTATACAGCACGAAAAGAAAATGTTATTATAAATAATGTAGTAAAATGATATAAAAAGGCATAAAATTAACTGCCTGCCTATCATTTATTAAGAGTATTTGGAATATAAATGAAGAAGCCGGTCACAAAAATCATAAGCTGATTTTGCGACCGGCCCATTGAACCGCTTATTTTAAGCCTGTAAACAGCGTGGTAATTAATAAATACCTTTTTGCTTTAATACATCGGTATCATGCTTATCTATATTAACAATAGCATATTGCTGCGTGTTGGTGATAGTAAGCTCATCTATAACATTAACCAGATTGTTATATACCGAGTGGTCTGATGGTTTTATGAGTACGATCATACTTTTACCCGTTTTATCGCGTACCATTTTGCTGGTTTCGAGTATCGTTCTGCGAATGCCCTCGCTATTAAAACCGGTTATAGCAGGGGCAATAATGGGCTTTTTCAATTCGCCCAGGTAATACATTACCTGATTATTTTTACCCAGGCAAACGGTAAAACTCCGGCTGGCGGCCGTTGGCCCGGCATCATCTCCTACCGGCATGGCTATATCCATAGCCTTGGGTTTTGAAAGTGTGGTGGTCATGATAAAAAAAGTGATCAGCAAAAATGCCAGATCAACCATAGCGGTAAGATCAACGCGTAAGTTCATTTTTTTGCGCCTGTGGTTTCCGCCTGTTTTTTGGGGTGATGAATTTAACTCGGCCATAGCTGTAAAGTTTAAGGTTAATAATGGATAATAGCATTCAAGCTATTTAAACCTTAAACGAAATTAAAATTCAAATATTTTATAAAAACAGAATTTAATTTTGTTTTTATTTTAAAAATCAGAATTATTAATAATAACAGCGTTGGGTAACAAATGTAAAAGATATAGTAAAGCCCACAAAAAAGTAAGTATCGCGGTTTTTAAAATCGCCGCGCTGCGAGCCAGGCGCATTCAGCGGCTTGTTAACTTCGGGCGAGCGATCGGCCAGGGTACGGGATACATCATTCGGAAGCTTGGTAGGATCGGCATATACTCCGCTCACATCATCCAGGTAATCGGTAAAGGTAAATCTATAGCCCAAATCGGCACCGGCCGTCCATTTACCGTTAAAGTTATATTTTATACCTACCCCGTACGGCACCACCAATGTACCTGATTTGTATGGACGGGCCTGCCCCTCAGTGGTCAAAGGCCTTAAGCTGTATGAGTCGCCCTGATAGTTGGCACGGGGATTAAAAGCTGCCCAGCCAATACCCGAGTATATATAAGGTGTATATTTATTACGCCCGGCATCAGGAATATAGTTCATAAAAT
>NZ_JBCECK010000071.1:0-26133 GCF_039207105.1 Mucilaginibacter sp. | reverse complement strand
CTGTAAAAGGTTTTGCAGACCTCTGCCTAGCCACTCGGCCACCCGACCATTTTTTCTTAAGGACTGCAAAAGTAGTAATTTATTTTTCAGAAAGCCAACAATTATTTCATTGAATTTCTTTTTATTTCTGAACACAGTATAGCAGTGGCTATCGCAACGTTCAATGATTCGGCATTTCCGGCCCTCGGAATGGTTACCGCGGTGCTTATTAAGCGCTCAATATCAGCGCTTATGCCATTACCTTCGTTACCCATTACCAGCAAGCCCTCGCCCCCAAAATTGGTGTTATATATATTTTGACCGTTGAGCATGGCGCCAAAAACAGGCAGTTTTATTTGAGGCAATGTTTGTATCAGATCTACATAATGTACGTTTACCCTTGCCAATGAGCCCATTGTGGCCTGCACTACTTTGGGGTTGTACACATCAACCGTATCTTCCGAACAAATAATATCGCCAATGCCAAACCAGTCGGCCGTGCGTATAATAGTACCCATGTTACCGGGGTCCTGCACATTATCAAGCACCAGTGAAAACTTTTGTTTCAGGCTGTTATAATTTAATACGGGCCATATGGGTATCTTAACCAAACCAATTACCTCCTGCGGCGTTTTCAATGAGCTGATTTTTTCGATCTCGTTTAATGAAATCTCCTGAAAGTTTATTTTTCGGGATAAATTCAGCATTTTTGAAGCAATTGCAGGCGTATGATAAATAGTATCAACCTGGTATGCGGAGTTTATAAATTCGATAACCGATTTATAGCCCTCAACCAGGAAAAAACCATGTTCCCTGCGAAATTTTTTATGTTGTAAGGATGTTAATAAACTGATCTGTGATTTTGAAAGCATATACTATACCTGCTGTTTACCGCCTTACAATATTAAGTATTTTGCTGCTCATTATAGGCTCGGGCTGCAGCAGTACGCGCGGGCTTGATAAAAACCAGGTACTGGTACGCAAAATTACCATCAAGGGAATTGACCATCAATTTACCGAAGCCGCTGTAAACTATGTAGATAAACAGCAGCAGCCTAACAACTGGCTCAACCTGCAGTTATATTACACCTTTAGTAAAAAAGGGAAAAAGAATTATGGCGAGGCTCCTTCTATTTTAGATAGTAACCTGGTGGAGTACTCACGCCTGCAGATGGAACGGTACATCCAGAACCGCGGCTACCTGAAAGCCAAAATAGCCGACAGCATAATTATCAAAAAACAAAAGGCTGAACTGGTTTTTACCGCTGTTGAAGGCCCCATGTTCAGGATCAGGAAAATAACCGACAGCATTGCCGATAAAAACATCAAAAAGCTGTACGATAATAACCGCAATAAAATATCGCAAATTTCACCTGGAGCACGCTTTGATACTGATAGTCTGGCGCATGACCGCGATGAACTGTACCTGTTGATGAAGCGTAACGGCTACTTTGATTTTTACCGCCAGTATGTCAATTACAACGTCGACTCCACCTTTAACAACAATGTGGTTGATATTACCATGACGGTTGATAACCCGCCGGGCAAAACATCGCACCCTATTTACACCATCAATAATACCCAGATCAGTATTTCGCGCAGTAACGGGCGCTCAACCGGCAAGGCCGATACCATACAGGTTGATTCGCAATTCAGGTTTGTTGATTTTTCGCACCGCTTTAAGCCACGTACTGTAATTGACTATACTTTTCAAAGAAAAGGTCAGCTGTACAACATTGACCAGCAAACGCTTACCACAACGCGCCTGTCGGAGTTAAACGTGTTCCGTAACGTGCCCAACCCTACGTATGAAAAGCTGCCCGATAGCAGCAACCGCATCAATACCAAAATTGATATTGTGCCCCTCAAACAAATGAGCGACCGTGTGGAGGGTGAGGTACTGTTTAGCGGCGGCCGCTTTGGTTATAACATTGGCAATACTTTTACCAACCGTAACCTGTTTAAGCAAGCTGCCATATTGCAGGTAAAATTTAACTGGAGCATTTTGTTTGATAACGGGCAAAGCATTCAAAACCAGGAGCTCAGGGGTGGCGTTAACCTCATTTATCCGCGTATTTTAACGCCCTTTAACTTCCCGCTGTTAGGTAAATTCGGGGTGCCGCATACTACGTTCTCCAGTAACTATTCCCTGTTTTTTCAGAAGGATCTGGTTAAGCGCGAAAGTTTTATTAACTCAGTTACTTATGATTTTTTTGAAACCGCCCGTAAGCAACACACTATAACTCCTATTAGTATTGAGTTTTCAAGAGGTATTCTTGACCCCGCCGCCAGAGATACCCTGCTTAAGCAAAACAGGCTTTCATATGTTAAGTTAATTGGCCGTACTACTTTTACCACGGGTAGCCAGTATACCTTTCAATATAACGCTCTGGAGTTAAATTCTTATAAAAACTTCACTTATTTCCGTGGTAGTTTAGATGTTGGGGGCAATTTCCTGAATTTGGCCAGTAACATATTTAACACACCGAAAGATGCCGATAATCAGCGAAAAATTTTCGGATATACATTTTCACAATATGCCAAAACAGAGCTCGACTTGCGTATTTACCGCACGCTGGGTGGCGAACGGCAATTTGTTTTTCGCTTTAACCCGGGTATAGGCGTTCCTTATGGCAACAGTAATGAGCTCATATTTGAAAAAAACTTTTATACCGGTGGCGCAAACGATATCAGGGCCTGGTTGCCTCGCACACTGGGGCCGGGGCAATTTAATCGCGCCTCTTATGGAACCGATACCAGTACCCGTGCAGGTTTAAAATACCTTGACCAGTTTGGCGAGATAAAAATGATTGCTAATGCCGAATACCGCTACAAACTGGCCGACAACTTTTTTGGGGCCAAACTAAAAGGCGCCATTTTTATGGATGCCGGCAACGTATGGCGCTTAGGCAAAAAGGTTGAAAACCCGGGCGGTGAATTCCGGTTTGATAATATCTTACAATCAACCGCTATTGGTATTGGTACCGGCTTGCGGTTTGATCTTGGCTTTTTTATTTTCAGGCTTGATGCCGCGCTTAAATTTAAAGATCCGCAGTTCAGCGGTGCAGACCAATGGGTACTCATCAAACACGGCGACGAGCTATTTAAATCGGGCAGTTTTAAAGAAGCCTACCTGAAAGCCAACGCCACCGGTGTTGATAAGGATGGCAAAATCATGGGCGATAGCTACAACTTCATGCAGCTTAACTTCGGTATCGGGCTGCCGTTTTAAGGCAATGGGCTGATCCATTTTTGCTATAAGATACAGAGGATAACATATTCCCGCCTAAAACATTCCCTTTAAACCATCAATAACACTTTCAAAAAATGTAGGCATACTTAGCCCGTTATGGTAGTTAAAGTATAGGAATATGCAGAATATAATAACCGCTATAATGATGAACCGCTTAAACATGTAGGCCAGCAATACCAGCGCCAGCGGAACGGCAATAAGTAGCATCCAGCTGATGTGCAGAGGGCTTAGCTTACTATCATGTTTATAAACGTAGTAGAGTATGGCATGTGTGCCGCTATCATTCATGTGTTTGGCATACAAAAACGCCGACCTATCCAGTTTGTGGCGGTAAAAGGCGGTACCCTTTTCAAACCTTAACTGTTCCTGAAAACCATTCATCACAAAAGTAAAGGTGCCGTTTACACCTTCCTGTATCACGCCTGCCGTATCGGTGGCTACTACGGCTACTTCATCAACAGCAAAAGGGTTTTCTTTGATTACAAAATGATTAATGGCTATGCTTTTTGCAAAACCCAGACTATGAGCCGCTACAATAAAACAGCACAGGAGTAATAGTTTCTTCATTTTTAATAAAACAGTTCAGTTTAAGCACAAAAATGTATGCAATAAAAATAGTGTTTTTAAAGCTAACTATTCAGTAAATATATGCTTGCATTAAGTACAGCCGCAAAGCTTACCCATAGCAAATAAGGCAACAACAGCCAGGCGGCAATTTTATTGAATTTGCTGAACCAGTAAATGGTCAATACAATGCTTACCCAAAGCAGGGTTATAACTGCGAACGCTCCCAGTATCTGGTGCATCCCGAAAAACACTATCGACCATATAAAATTTAAAAACAGCTGTATAAAGTAAATGGCTCGGGTGACCTTGTAAACCGGCTTGCGGCTGCGGTGTTTCCAGATGAGGTAAGCGGCTATGGCTATCAGGATATATAAACATGTCCATACCGGGGCAAACAACCAGGGTGGCGGGTTAAATGAAGGCTTCTTGAGGGTACTGTACCAGCCTTTTATTTCGGGCCGGGTAAAAAACGCGGCTACAAAACCGATGGCCAGCGTGATCAATAAACTGATCAAAAACGGAAAAAACTGAAACTTTTTGAGCGATACTGTAGAACTCATAGTTTATTGAACCAATTAAGTGCCGCTAAAGTTTTCCACTCGATTCATTTTGCATTCCGGAATCAAATAATGCAGTACAAATCATATTAATTTACAATAGTATTATGCGGTCTTTACAGTTAAACCAGCTTAAATATATTAGCTTAGTCGCCGTAGCCATAGGGCTCAAATACCATGATAAAAGCTTATAAATTATACACGGGTACCGATGGTAACTCCCACGTACAAACGGGCACTGTTGCCGAGGGCCAGTTTAACCAGGCCGTGTCTGTCCGATTTCAGGAATCGCCGCCGTATTCTTTTTACGACTGGCACAACGCCCCTACCGATCAGTACGTGATAACCCTATCGGGCACGCTGGAGTTTGAAACCAGAACCGGCGAAACCTTTATTTTAAAACCCGGTGAAATACTCATAGCCACCGACACCACGGGCACCGCCCACAAATGGCGTTTAATTGACGACCAGCCCTGGCAACGGGTCTATGTTGCGTTTGATCAGGAAAATCAAGCCAATTTTATTCCCGATGAACCGCAAGCTGGCTAAGCATTATTTAATACGCACGTAGGTTGAATTAAAACCATCGCTGATAAATATATCCAGGAAAAAAAGCGAGTCATTACGGATAACGTAAGCCTGATCGCTCCACGATCCGGGGATTTTGATCACATCAAAGCTTTCACCGGCCGAGGTTTTATAATTGCGCGTAATAGAAAATCTGCCGTTAAGCGCTACCGTATCCTTACGGTAAAATTTAAAGGTACTATCAGCATTAAACATCCATTTTTGCTCAAAACCCTCAGTTTTGGGTGTCAGGGTAAATCCGCCAATACCACCTACAGATTTTACCCAGCGCCATTGGCCAACTATAGAATCAGATGGCGGTAATTTTCCTTTATTGCAGGATGATGCGCTGCAATAAATGATCAGCACTAACAGTAGACTTAAATATTTCATAACAGGAAAGGTTTATATAGCTCATTACGAGCACTTAAGCCCAAATGATACAGCACATTTATTTTATTTTAACTAATATAATTATTTGCATAAATCATACCTGTTTGTAAATTACAGCCTGAATCATTTTTTGCTTATTACCTTTTATCCTCATGATCATTGTTATTCAGTGTAAAGACCGCGTGGGCTTGGTTGGCTCCATTGCTACCATACTGGCCCAACACCGGCTCAATATTATATCCATGCGCGAGCATGTTGACAAAGCCGAAGACTTGTTTTTTGTTCGTTTGGAGGTTGAAGATGGCGAGCCCAATGGCATTGAAAACACCTTAAAAGAAGTGCTGCCCCCCGGTGCAATTATATCCGTTAACCCCATCCCCGAAAAAAAGGTAGTGGTTTTGGTAACTAAAGAGTACCATTGCCTGGCCGATATACTGATTCGTAATTACTTTAAAACCCTGGGTGCTACCGTACAATGCGTAATTGGCAACCATACCACCCTGCAAAATATTTGCGAACGCTTTGATATGCCTTTTTACCATATCCCGCATGAGGATGTAAGCAAAGCCCAGTTTGAGCAGCAGATAACTGATGTAATACAACAATACGCGCCCGATTATGTGGTGCTGGCAAAATTCATGCGCATTTTATCGCCGGAGTTTGTAGCCCGGTTCCCGATGCGGGTTATTAATATACACCATTCATTTTTGCCGGCATTTATTGGTGCTAACCCCTACAAACGGGCCTTTGAACGCGGCGTAAAATTGATTGGCGCTACCGCACACTTTGTATCCAACGAATTGGACGAGGGCCCTATCATCGCACAGCAAACCATCCCGGTAAACCATTCTTTTACGGCCGCCGCTATGGTAAAAGCCGGGCAGGAAATTGAAACCGCTGTACTGGCCAACGCCCTTAAACTGGTATTTGAAGACCGCGTTTTTGTGTATAAAAACAAAACCGTTGTTTTTGGACAGGTGTAACTGCTGATGCATCAAAAAAGATAAAGGACAATGAATTATTGATACAGGTATTTAGCCGGTTAAAAAAAGAAACTTTACGAGCAGAATACTTATCTTTTTTGAACGCAACAAAAAGGAATTAACATTTAGTTTTAGTACCTTCCATTGATGATGTATTATGCCAAATAAGTTTACTATACCAATGGTAAGATGATGTTTGGTGCTACACCCGGCGGGGATTAAGCTTGTAACAGCGATTGAGTTTTATTCAAATGGATACATTTACCTTCCATATTAATACCTACGACCTGGCTTTCTTTGGTACGATCATTATCGCACTCACTTTTATCCTGCTTTTATGGTTCAGCAAAAGTAAAAACCGTGCTGCAAACCGGCTTTTGGCCCTGGCTATGGTTATCGTTGTTTTGTGGATAGCCCGGATTTTGGGTATCGACATTGGACTGTCAACTTACATTACCAATTGGAGCCGGTTACCGCTGCAATTTTCACTTGCTCTTGGCCCCCTTATTTTCTTTTACGTGCTTAGAATAACCCGGCCGGAATATAAATTCCAGTCTAAGGATCTGCTACATTTTAGTCCCTTACTGCTGGAATTGGGCGCCCACGCATTGGAAGTTAGGGATAGTATAAATACCGGTTCGGCTACTTATAAAACGCCGGCTTTTCAGCAACTAAACCCCATATTGCAATTGCTGGCGTTTGTTTCGGTCGCCATTTACCTGTACCTGTCGCACAGGCAAATAGGAAACTTTTACCTTGGGTTAAAATTTAATGGAGGCGACCGCTATCTAAACGAGTTGCTATGGTTAGATCGCTTGCTTACCGCACTCAGTATGTTGTGGTTACTATGGATACCAATTACAGCTGTTAACTATTTTTTTCACCATGATAAATCAGGAGAACAGTATTATTTTCCTTTGTACCTCCTTTTCATATCCTTGATCATTTGGATGGCTGCAAAGAGCCATTTAAAAGCAGAAACTCCTGAGAAAACTGATATAAACTTAAAGCCATTATTACCGGCAGATCTGAAGCAAAAAGGCTCCTGGTTAAAAATGGAAATAAAAGAAAAAGGGTACTACCGGGATGCAGAATTGAGCCTAAGCGCTCTTGCGGAAAAACTTGGATTGCATACTCATGAAGTATCCCGAATTATTAATACAGTTTTCAAAAAAAGCTTTAATGATTTCATCAATGAATATCGTGTTCGCGAGGTTGCGCTCAAAATGCAGGATCCATCTTATGATCATATTACGCTGCTTGGTCTTGCGTATGAGTCAGGCTTTAATTCACAAAGTAGCTTTCATCGTATTTTTAAGCAATTTACAGGTAAAACCCCTTTGGAGTACAAAAACAACCTTCAAAAAGTTCTCCCATCTTATAAGTTGAGAGGTTTTACCAAACCGATGCCGCTAATATTGAACCATGTAAACTCCACGGGGTGGACGCATGAAAAATTAACCGGCATCTTTATGACAAAAAACTTTTTTAAAATTGCATTCCGAGGATTTTGGAAGCACAAGCTATTTACCCTGATAAATATCATCGGTTTATCCGTTGGTATAAGCGCTTTTCTGGCTATTTACTTTGTAGTACACTACGATTTTACATTTGATAAATTTCACAAAGACAGCGACAGGATTTACCGCGTTGTGATGAACATGTCATTTCAGGGGCACATGAACTATTCAAGTGGCGTAACCAGCCCACTGGCAGAGGCCATTAAAAGCCAGGCCACCGGAATAGAGAAAATTACGCCGGTATATACACTGTCGCCTCATCTCGTTTATATCGACAAAGATAAAAGTGCACAAAAGCGGTTTATAGACCCTGACAGGATAACATTTGCCGATCAGCAATATTTTAAAATTTTTAATTATAAATGGCTTGCCGGCTCATCGCAACACGCCCTTGACGCACCCAACCAGGTTGTGTTAACATCGCAACAAGCGAGGCTTTACTTCCCCTCGTTAACCTATCATGAAATAATTGGTAAAGTAGTTACCTATGATACCCTTAAAACAACCGTTAGCGGCGTAGTTGAAACCTTTACTGAAAATAGCGACTTTACCTTTCACGACTTTATTTCCTTTAGTACCGCCGCAACTAATAAAAGTTTAGCTACTGATTTACATTTAAATAATTGGGACAGGATCTCCTCGGCATCGGAGGTTTTTGTAAAACTGTCGCCGGGAACCCCGGCATCCGGAGTTGTAAAACAGCTCAATACCATTTACCGGAAAAGTAATCCGCCGCGTGCGAGAGGAAAAATGCCTGCCGTTATCGTGGATCTGGCCTTGCAGCCGTTAGATGATATCCACTTCAATCCCGACTACAATATTTTCAATTTCTCATCGCCCGCCAATAAAACAACGCTTTACGGATTATTGGCCAGCGCTATCTTTTTGCTATTGCTGGCATGTATCAATTATGTGAATTTAACTACCGCCCAGGCCGCCCAAAGGGCAAAAGAAATTGGGATACTCAAAACTTTGGGCAGCAGCCGAATGCAATTAATGGTTCAGTTTTTAGGCGAAACATTTATTATAACATGCTTTGCGGTTTGCATATCGATGTTGCTTGCACCAATTATTTTAAAAATGTTTGCCGATGTTATATCCCCTGATATTCATGCTAATATTCTGCAGCTGAACGTCATGCTCTTTTTGCTGATATTAACTATAGTGATCAGTATTTTGTCGGGTTTTTATCCCGCAGTTGTATTATCGGGCTACAAGCCGGCATCGGTGTTGAAAAACCAGTTTCAGGACAATAGCAATAAAACACGAAACGCGTGGCTCCGCAAGTCGCTTACGGTTTCGCAGTTTGTTGTAGCCCAGTTTTTCATAATGGCCACCATTTTGGTAAGCCAACAAATTTATTACGCCCTACATAAAAACCTCGGGTTTAAAAAGGATGCTATCCTGATTATTAATACCCCCTGGAATACCAGTAAGGCCAGCAGCAACCAGGTACTGCTGAACGAATTCAGATTGATGCCCCAGGTTGCCCTCGTGGGTTTAGGTAATGACCCGCCTTCGTCCGATGCATTTAACCGTACGCGTATTACTTATGACGATGGAAAAAAACAGATTACTACAGAAGAAATAATAGTTAAGTCTGGCGATGAAAACTATATCAAAATATACCAGCTAAAACTGCTTGCCGGCAGAAACATTACGGAAGCCGACACCGGAAAAGCCATCATCATCAACAATACTTACGCGAAATTATTAGGATTTAATAACCCGCATGATGCTATCGGGAAACAGTTGAATTGGTTTGGCATAGGCCGAAATATAAGTATTATTGGCGTTGTGGCCGATTTTAATCAGCGATCGCTGCATTCCGCCATTTATCCATCAATCATAACATCGGGCAGTCCAATCCCCGTGCCAATGATGACATTACACGTTAGCCTGAAACCTGAAACCGCGGGAGGCAACGAGTGGAAAACCGCGATTACAAATATGGGCAAGGCCTGGAAAAAGGCTTATCCAGATGATAATTTCGATTTAAATTGCTTTTTTTATGATGATACGATAGCCCGATTTTACGATCAGGAACAACACACATCAACGCTGCTCAGCTGGGCAACCTGTTTATCGATACTGATCAGTTGCCTCGGACTATTAGGGCTTGCCATTTACACCACCAATCAGCGAACAAAGGAAATTGGCATACGCAAAGTATTTGGCGCAAGCGTTGCTCAAATAGTAACCCTGCTATCAACCGAACTGGTATCGCTTATTTTACTGGCCTTTGTCATAGTAACTCCAATTGCATGGTACGCCGTAAATAAATGGATGGAAGGCTTTGCCGACCACGTTGCTATTAGCTGGTGGGTATTTGTTATCAGCGGCGCCGGAATGCTGCTAACCGGGTTATTTACCTTAAGTTTCCGAACCATTAGGGCTGGTATGGCCAACCCGGTAAAGAGCTTGCGAAATGAATAAATTGGCAAAAAGTGGGTTCACCCAAGGTTTTAAAAGATTTTTTGATGCGTACAAGACTTAAATGTTTTAGATTAAACGATGAGGAGTTAACTTTTAGTTTCGGTACTTTTTCATTAATAATGTATTATGCCAAGCAGGTTGATTATGCCAACGGCAAAAAAATGTTTGATGCTACACAAAGTGAATATTATTATCGAGTTAATTATGATTTACCTGAAGGGGATTTAACCGATTTAGACAGGCAAGCCCATTTCGTTGTAGCCGACGTTCAGCAAGTAGTAAGTTTTATCCAAAACAAACTGATCCCATCTTTGAATACTGAGCCAATAGGGCTATTGGAAAAATATGGCGGCCGTGATAATTTTTATGACCTGTTCTATATTGATATGGATTTTTTGCAGGCTATAGGTATTGGTGATAATGAATATTATGACGACAGTCCACAAGATCTGATTGCATATCTAAACCAATATAAAGATTTTTTGCAATATGCATTGTCGATAAACCAGGCTTATAAAGTTTATGTCGATTAGGCATTTTAATTTATTATCCTAAAACACAAAGGCGGACCATTTTCATGACCCGCCTCTGTGTTTATCAAAATCGTAAATCTTTATTCTACAATTAGCGTAGCGATAGAATGTGGCAAGCTGGTTGTTTTGGCAGCTTTGCCATTTATCCATAGGCTGTAATCAATTTTTTCATTGGTTTGGTTCATCACCACAACTGCCAGTTTACCATCAGTGTTAAGGTAAGCGGTAGTTAATAGTTTATCCCTGCTGGACACCGCGCTTACACGTTTAGCGCCCGGGTGAATAAACTTGGAGAAATGACCCAGGTAATAATACGAGCTGGTGTAAATGAGGCTACCGTTGCGGGTATCGGCATGTACGGGTGCAAAGCAAAAGTTGCCTACGTGGTTAGGGCCGCCTTTTTCATTCAGCAGGATGTTCCAGTCTGTCCAGGCTACAGTACCCGCGTTAAAATCATTGATCATAGACAGGCCGTATCTTTCGCCCAGTGACCAATCGTTGATCTTAGCAAAATCAAATTTCTCGATACAACCTTCCGTAAAGATCAGGTTTTTATCCGGGAAGGATTCGTGAACCCTTCTGGTGCTTTCAAACTGCTGTCCGGCACCGGTCCATGTTTCATACCAGTGAAAGCCCACACCCCAGATGTATTTGGCAGCTTCAGGATCTTCCAGTATGGTGCTGGCACGCTGATAAAGCAAATCGCGGTTATGATCCCAAATAATCAGTTTTTTATCAGCCAGGCCTTGCTTGTGTAATGTTGGGCCTAAAAAGTTCTTTACAAAATCACGCTCCTCTTCGGCAGTGTACATACATGATTCCCAGGTCTGTTTGGCCATAGGTTCGTTCTGTACGGAAAGGCCCCAAATAGGGATACCTTCTTTTTCGTAAGCCTTGATAAATTTCACGTAAAAATTGGCCCAGTTTTGGTCAAACTCCGGCTTCAGTTTACCGCCGTGCAAAACGTCGTTATTATCTTTCATGAAAGCCGGTGGGCTCCAGGGCGAAACAAACATGGTTAATTTGCCACCTGCCGCGGCAGTAGCCGCTTTTATAAATGGTATACGGTAAGTTTTATCATGGCTAATGTCGAAAGTTTTCAGCTCGGCATCGCCCTCTTTAACGTAGCTATAGCTGGCGCTCGAAAAATCGCAGCTTTGGATATTAGTGCGGCCAAGCGTATAGCCTATACCTTTATCCTTATCAAAATAAGCGGTTAAAAACTCCTGCTGTTTGTCTTTCGGAAGTTTGTAAAATACTTCGGCCGAGGCATCGGTAAGCGCCCCTCCTATACCTACCATAGTCTGGAACGTTTTGGCCGGATCAACAAAAACAGACACCTCGGTTTCGGGCGGTTGCGGATGATCTGTAAACTGAAGTGTTTCTGTTGGCGCAAACTTGTAGCCCGCCTCTTTTTCAGAAACAATCACTTTAACCGATTTATTATTGGTGGTAAACGGCGCGGTGCTTTGGGCTTTCAGAAGGCCAGCATTGGTCAGGCCGCCGGCGATGAAACAGGCAATTAAAAATTCTTTCTTCATGATTTATTGTAAATAGAAAGCCGGTGGTTAAAACGTTTGCTGAAACTGAGCATTTCCGGCAACTCAAATTTATTAAAGTAAATGACAAATCAACTACAAAACCAACATAAATAATTGATTTATAACAACTTGATAATAATTTGATACGCTTTAATACCGGAGCAGACTATTCCAAAAAATCTAATAATCAGGCTATTCTGTTACTGAAGCCAGCCAAGCGGTAAATTTATGATGCGCTTTAGTACAAACGTGCTTTTTAAGCGGTAAATGCATGGTTTTAATTTTTATTTAGCATATCAACATCCATTTATCAAAAAGCTTTATGAAGCAGTACTACTTTTGAGCTTTTAGTTCATCCTCAATACGCAGGCTTTCTTTGTGTATGGCATTCATCAGCTCGGTTATGAACGTTTCAGAAAGCCCTTCTTTTTTGCCGGCCTCCACACTTTTTTCCAATACCTGTTTAAATCTATCGGCCTGTAAGGAAGGGATGTTGTTTTTGGCTTTATAAATACCGATCTCTTTAACCACCCGTTCACGCTCGCCCAATAATTGTATCAATGCTTTATCCAACGAATCAATTTTTTTACGGCTCATTTGCAATGTTTGATCAGTAACTGCGGTTTTCTTCATGGGTGCTGTTTGCGCGCTAACTAAGCTGTAATTAAACAGGGATATTAAAAACAAACCTAACAGGCGGCTATAAAATTTTCTATTCATAAGTTTTTAACATCACTAACTTATAAAACAGTATAACTGTTTATGAAATTTTTCAGAAAGGTGATTAACGCTTATCAGCGTAGTGCCCGTGTTTGATCATGTCTTTAACGGCCTGGGCTAAAAACGCTTTATCGTCCTGGTTCAATATGGTTTGTTTTCCACCATCATTAAGTTCATAGGTAATTTTACCATTACGATCGCTTTCTGCCAACAGTTCTTGATCATCTCTTTTATATTTTACATAGCCATTGGGCGAAATGCTGCGTATGGCAGTGCCCTCATCATTAAAATAAGTTTGGCCGACATACTCAATTTTCACCATAACACCATTGCCATTTTCCATAATGGTGGTGTGGCGCTGACCAAAGCGGCAGGCAGTTGCCGATGCTGCCAGGGCTACCAAAGCAACAAATTGTAGTTTTTTCATGATATTTATTTTTAGAAATAAAAGAATTATCACAAATATATACAAAACATGGTACTATACAATACATAGTACTAAATTTAATCACCTATAAAGTTATTCGCATAAAAAAAGCCGGTGTTTCTTTCGAAACACCGGCTTTTTATTTTACATGGCAATTAATTAAAAGCCAGGGTTGTTTGGTAACAATTTAGGATTAACATCTGTTTCAACTTTTGGTAATGGGAATAACAGTTGTTTTTCTGTAAATGTTTGGTTGTAAATGGTTTTGTGACCAACAAAGTTGTCCCATGCACCAGTTACGTCGTTGTGTACTTTACGGGTACGCAGCATATCAAACCACATTTTATTTTCAAAGCAAAGCTCATAGTAACGTTGGATCCAAACTTCCTGCTCAAATAAATCCTGAGAAGTTGTTACGGCACCACTTAACGGAGGAAGAGTAGCCCTTGCACGGATAGCGTTTACATAAGCAATAGCATTTGCATTAGGGCCACCTGCACGGTTTGATGCTTCGGCATACATTAAGTATACATCAGCTAAACGGTAAACAGTGTAGTTCAAGTCACCCTTAGCAGTGTTGGTTACCGCGTTTACATCAAACCATTTGTAAATGTAGTGGTTTTTGAACTGTACAGTTGTACCTGGTACTTTTAAGCTTGGGTAGCTGGTGTAAAAGAATTGTCTTTCAGCTACACGTTTATCACCGGCCGGGTACGAAGCAATGAACTGATCTGTTGGCCATACTGAACCATACTCATCTGAGTATTTAGATATACCTGAAAAGTTAGGAATAGTATATGGGGTAAGGTTATTGTTAATATTAACTCCTGCCGCGTATTGTACCTGCAAAATAAACTCACCTGAGTTTTTGTTTGCAGGGTTGATCATATCAGTGTAGTTCGGGAAAAGGGTATAACCACCATTCTGAATTACATTTAATGAACGTTTTGCTGACTCAGCATAAGCAGCAGCGCCACCATTGATAGCTGCACCGGCATAAGTTAAGTAAACATCAGCAAGTATTGATTCAACAGCACCCATTGATACTTTACCGGTTGCATCTTTCCAGGGCAGGGTTGATTTTTCGGCAGCAAGCAAATCAGGGATGATCACCTCATCATAAATTTGTTTTGCCGGTACACGTGAAACCTGCAGGTTAAGATCCTTAGGTGGTTCAATTACTTTAGGAACAGCACCATACATACGTACCAGGAAAAAGTAGTACAATGCACGCATGGTACGGGCTTCTGCAATCATGTTGTTTTTAGCCTCATCAGTTAAACCGGCCGCAGTAATAAGCGGAATTCTTTGAATAGCTAAGTTAGATGCACCTATACCCAGGTACATTTGTTGCCACCAGGTATCAACAAAAAAGGATGTATTACTATAAGTAAGTGTTTGAAAGCTTACGAAACCGGTTTGGCCCAAATCGCTATTTGCTTTACCGGTCATAAACTCCATCAGGTCCCAGGTACTACCACCGTATGAGCCAGGTTGGCCTGCTACCAAACCATTAAAGTTTTGATATGCGCCATTGGCAAATGCACGAGCTACCTTTGCACTTGAAAGATCCGCATCCGGCGTCAGTACAGATTTCGGATGCTCTTCCAAAAACTTTTTGCATGACGAGCATGAAAGTACAAGGCAAGTTGCTACTAATATATTTTTTAATGTTTTCATTTTCATTTGATTTTAGTGGTTGTTATTAAATCCGTCGCTACTTTTTTTCTATCAGTCTTAATCATACCACAAGTTTTAAAATCCTACCTGTACACCTAAGTTCCACACGCGTGGACGAGGGTTAGCAAAGAAGTCGATATTCTGTGTAAACGCAGGGTTTGAACCATAAAAGTTATTAAAGGTATCAACCTCAGGATCATAACCAGTATATTTAGTAATAATAAATAAGTTCTGAACGCTTGCGTAGATACGGAAACGGCTAACATGCATGCTTTGTAATACAGAAGCTGGCAAAGAGTAACCCAATATAAAGTTTTGACCGCGGATAAATGAACCATCTTCAACCCACCAGGTATCAAAGTGTGAATCCTGTGCATATTTGTAGTTACGCACTTGAGATATCATGGTGTTTTGGTTTGTTGGAGTCCAGCCGTTCAATACAGTTTTTAAGCTGTTTGAAATGGTTTGCCTGTCTTCACTTGAGTGTTTAAAGTTAGCTGCAGTGTTTACACCTTGTACAAAACGGATATCAAATGAAAAATCCCAGTTTTTGTACTTAATGGTACTGTTAAAGTTACCAGTCCATTTCGGGTTTGAACGACCGATGATGCTGTAATAGTTACTTCCATCTGCGTTATAAATATATTTCCTGTCACCAGCTTTTAAACCATGTTTAGCCGCTTCAGCGATATCAGCAGGAGTATCAGCATAAGTACCTACACGAGTCATACCGTAGAATGAACCGATTGGAGCACCTACACGGATCACGTAGTTTTGACCCAGGAAGTTTGGACCAGGGAATATATCGGCATTACCATCATTCAGTTTAGTTACTTTATTCTGGTTAGCAGCAAATATATAGTTGGTTACCCACTCAAAGTTTGAGGTTTTAACATTCACAGTGCTCAAGCTTAACTCCACACCTTGATTTTTCACAGAACCTACGTTTTTATAAACGTTGTTCAGAACAAAACCAGCGGTATAAGGAATAGGTGCCTGTAACAACAGGTCGTTAGTAGTACGTTGGTACACATCCGCGTCTAAGTTAACACGGCCACCAAATAAACCTAACTCAACGCCGGCATCAATCTGGCGGGTTCTTTCCCATTTCAGATCAGGGTTACCAATATAGTATGGCAATAAAGAGATCACGGCCTGACCGTTTTGCGCGGTTTGGCCTGTGCTATATTGTGATAATGAACGGTAGTTACCAATTTCCTGGTTACCGGTGTAACCAAAGCTGGCCCTTAACTTCAAGTTAGATATAGTTTGGCTGTTTTTCAGGAAATCTTCCTGAGATACACGCCATGCAGCACCTACTGATGGGAAGAATGAAAATTTATGACCTTCGGCTGGTCTTGATGAACCGTCATAACGACCAGTAGCAGTGAATAAATACTTCTCGTCGATATTGTAATTGATACGACCATAGTATGAATTCAGAGAGCCAGGATAAAGAGCACCCGGTACAGTTGGAACTTCGTCAGATGTTGATGAACTTCTAACAGAACCTGCATCAAGTTTATTGAATTGGAAAAAGTCGTCAATGAAGTTTTGAGTTTCTACAAAAGCTCTTTCGTAAGTTGAACGGTTAAATGAGATACCGGCTAATGCAGTAAACCTTTGGTGATCATTGATCTTATGGTTCCAGGTCAAGTAGTTTTCAGTTTGCCAGAAAATTGTAGTAGCAGAGGTTATCTGAGCTACACCACCCTGGTCAGCAGACATGTGTTGTAAACCTAAACCTGAATAAAAGTTGTTTTTTTGTGCAGAAAGATTGTAACCGAAATCTGTTTTGAAATCAAGTTCTTTTGAGATCTTGAACTGAGCATAAAAGTTACCTAATACCTGTAAGGTGTTGTTAAGTGTATAACGCTCGTTTGAAGTTTGAACAGGGTTTGGAGCACCTTCTAAACCGGCAATGTCGTAGTTACCGGCCCATGTTCCGTCAGGATATTTAACAGGAACAATTGGCACTTCCTCACTTACGGCACGAGGTACGTTCAAACCACCGTTACCATCAGATACCAAACGCTGGCGGCTGAAGATACCGTTGATGCTACCACCTACTTTTAACCATTTTTTAACATCGTTATCCATAGTCATTTTCACGGTATAACGTTTAAAGTTTGATGTAGGGGTTAAACCATCCTGGTTAAGGTAACCTAAAGACAAGCTGTATACTGAATTTTCAGAACCACCCTGAATATTTAACTGATGGCTTTGAGAGAAAGCTGGTTTATAGGTTTCTTTTTCCCAATTAGTATCATATAGAGGATTGTTATTGGTATCAAACAGCTTAGGAAAATGCGCATAATCTAAAGGAGCAGCCGGTTGTTGAACAGCGCCGGTTGGGTCAAATTTTGCACCGTTGGCAAATGACTGATTGTAGATCTGGATAAATTCCTTTGAGTTTAATGTTGGCACACTTCTGTAAAGCTCGCTGATGTTACCATTACCTTCATAGCTAACTGTAGCAGGGCCTTTACGACCACGTTTTGTAGTTACCATGATTACACCGTTGGCACCACGCACACCGTAGATAGCTGTTGATGACGCGTCTTTCAAAACCTCGATAGATGCAACATCATTCGGGTTAATGGAGTTAGGGTCAACACCAACCACACCGTCAACCACATAAATAGGGTCAACGTTTGAGTTAACTGAACCGATACCCCTTACACGTACCTTAGCGGCAGCACCCGGCGCGTTGCTGTTAACGCTTACGTCAACACCGGCAACTTTACCTTGTAATGCCTGCGAAAGGTTTGGTACTGGTTTGTCTAACAATTGTTCGGCCTTTACCGTAGTAACAGAACCGGTAAGGTCTGATTTTCTGGCAGTACCGTAACCGATTACCACAACCTCATTTAAGGCGCTTTGGGTTTCTTTTAACTGAATATTAATAATTGCTCTGCCGCCTACGTTTACTTCTTGTGTAGCAAAACCTGTATAGGAAAACACAAGAGTTGCGTTGGCATTAGTTAAATTTAAAATGTAATTACCGGAAGCGTCGGTTTGTGTACCAGCCGTGGTACCCTTTACTCTAACGCTTACAGAGGGCAAAGGCAGGTTGTCTGACGAACCGGTAACCTTTCCGCTAATTTTAAGCTGGGCCATTACCTGTATTGATAACAGCGAAAACAGGATTGAGTAGATAAGTTTTTTCTTCATAACATTAATTTAAAAGTGGGAATTGATCTTAATAGAATATCACTGTGGATATTTGTAACCAACCATAACTATTAAGGCGGTTGATGGTAGTGGTGAGCGCCGGCGTGCCCCTTTAACAGAGCCTCCGCTGCCCATGCTACCTGCATGGTATTGTTAGTTTTCATGAAATTTATTTTAAGTACTTGGTTTTTAAGCTTATTTAATCCTTAGTCTATTTATTTTTAATAGCCCATTGTTTTAAAACTGTTATCGCGTCAAACAAAACACCTGCTTCGCCTCTGAAATCTCCCGATCCTTTGGGGGCGCCTGTTTGTACATCATACCACTCGTAAAAGCCCTTGTTGGCAATTGCGCGGTCAATCATCGGCTTTAGCTCGGCTTGCGCCTCTTTCACTAAGCCATTATCAATCAGGGCGCTGGTCATACGCCCGCCAAACCATGTCCAGTCACCACTATTCTGGTAGTGGTATGGATGCATGTTTGGGAATTGCTCTTTAGGATATGGCGGATAAACTGTGATACCGATGGTAGCATGTTTTTCTTTAGCTGCCGCGGCCAGCATCTGCCTGTTTATTTCTTTAACCTCGGCCTGGGTATTAAAACCGGCCAGTATGGCGCATATAGATCCGCCTGTATACAAAATTTCCTGTTCGTTAAAATCCTTTGAGAAAGGACTGCCGTTCAAATAAATATGGGGCACATATTTTTGTGCCTTTGGCATCCAGAGGTGCTTACGTACGTTATTTTTAAGGGTGGCTGCAATGGAAGACCAGTTTTCTGCGGTTTTATAATTGGCAGGCTTCATAGCCATAAAATCATGAATGGCCATTACGTACATGGCATTATCATAAATATCAATAGCCCATTTGGTTTTATCGTTAATGGCCACACCCCAACCTGTTTCGGGCTGCACATCGCCCCAGTCAATAGTGGTAGCGCCGGTAACCAGACCATATTGTTCAGACCAGCGATCTTTACGAATGTATGCTAAAGCATCTTCCATTCTTTGTAAAACCGTTTTAGCACCAACAACCTCATTAAGGATGGAACTATCGCGCGTTACATCGATATACTTTTTAACAGCCTGTATCAGTGATGATTCCTGATCGGTTTCAACCGTGTTTTTATGTGCTGCCCAGCCGGGTAATAAGCTTGAATAGCGATATTTATAACCACCGCCTGCTTTGGCACTGTCAACCACTCCATCTACAATGTTGCCGTCGGTACCCTGAATTTTGAAAAACATGAGGAGCATTTCCCTTACTTTTTCTTTAGGGTGTACCTGCAATGAGCCTTTTATAAAGGTGTTGAAATCGCGAATCCAAACTTCACTGTATGAAGTACCCGCAGAAAAGCCGGAGAGCAGCTTTAAGGATCGGGCCTGTATGGTATCTAAATTTTTATCGGCAAGGATGGATTGGGCCAAAACAGACCTGTCATTCACCTGCGCCTGAGCGTTCAGATAAAATAGCCAGAAGAATATAGAAACAGCGAGTAAACGTTTCTTCATGCAGGACAATTAAGAATGTTAGGCCAAAACTCATTTTTAACAGATAAAAAATAAGCTTTGTAAAAAATTGGTTACACTTTTATATGTACAAACATACATACATTAACGATATTTCCAAACTTTTTTAAAATTAAATACGGTTATATGTTTGGGTCGTTTAATAAATAGTTCATGCTTGACAACTAAAGGTAAATCATTTGTTACATATAGTGGTACAAAAATTTTAACTTAATCGATTAAGAAGATCAAATTTAACTATCAGGTTAATTTATATAGGCGTATGATATGTCATCTCATATAATTATATGAAAATACATATTTTCAATGGTGTAAAACGATTTACTTTAAACCAAATTAACGCTTATCAAACGATGGCTTAATATTCATAAAAACTTCATGATTTATAACGAATGAACAAAGCGGATTTAAGGTGCTTTTTGATCCTTTTGAAGCGAGACAAGCAATAATTATGCTTCAAATCGTACAGATAAGATGAGTACTACAGGAAGATAAAATTCCGAATGAAGATAGCTTTATTTACAATTATTGATGCAAAGCGGGAGGCAGACTATGCAAATTAGGCCCTGATGAGCCGATATTTTATAATTTATCAGTCATTGGCTGATCGGGTAGCTGCTTACGATTGCTCACTATACGTGTGCGGTGCTGCTTACCCCATTTTTGCAGTTCGTCTATCACAAAGGTTAACGATCCGCTGTAAGGTGTAAGTTCATAGATAACGGTTAGCGGAATATCAGCCAAAACTTTACGTTCTACAAATTCATTTAACTCCAGCTCCTTTAATTCCTTAGATAATATTTTGGGGGTAATATCACCTAAGGCCCGCTGAATATCATTAAAGCGCTTGGGGCCATTTGAAAGTGCTACAATAAGCGGTAGCTTCCATTTGCCGTTTAATACATAAAGCGCGTCTTTTACAGCGTTAATACTTGCTGTACAAGCTTCAGGGGTGTGTATCAGTGGATCTGTGTGTGGAAACATGGCTTAATCTGCTATCAAACAGATACCACTATCTTTTAAACAGTAGTATCTTTTTGATAGCAAATATATTGATGTTTAACACAAAATGGAATGTATAACTCAATAATGGCAGGTTTATGACCAAAATCCCTGTACCTTAATTTGACCGGATGGATATCCTTGCTGTCTGAGCATTTTGCGCAGCTGGGTTACCATAATATTATTACCGGCGAGGTAAAACACTGTATTTTCAATACTGTAATGCTGCTGAAGCACCCATTCCATTAAGCTATGGTGGCCAAAGTTATCGCGACGGGCCACCGGCTCCAGCGGCGACCAGAAATACTCATGAAAAAGCCTGCGATGATGTTCGTTATCAATAACCAAACCTCCCGAAAAACGGGTATTAGGCAATACCATTTTTTGAAGCGCCAGCAAATGGCCCATACTGCTTTCGTCGCCCAGGGCAACCACTGCCGATGTAGCCACCGGTTTATGATAGGTTGAACCGATTTTTAGATAACTGACCGTATCACCTGTTTCCAATTGTCTTGCCCATGTGCTGCCAGCTCCCTTGTGGGCCGCGTCAATATAAATTGTACAGGTACTGGTTTCGGCATCCCAGCCAGATGGGGTATAATCCCTGAAAGTCAGATCATCAACCTTAAATTTAATATAAGGTACCTCATCCCATTTGGCAATATCGGCAAAAGGCATGTGCAGGTCAACCTCAATTAAGGTGGAGGGCTCCCAATACCTTACCTCCAATACCCGGGCGGCTTGCAGCCTGTTCTCAAACAGCTTCCCGGCCTTTCTTTTTATATTTTTGAAATTGAATTTTTCCATGTGTTGTTATTTAATACACAAAGAAACAGGGACTTGCCCCTTTAATCAATAACAAGCTTATGGTAATGATTGGACTATTTACGGCAATACGTACGGAAAAGCAAAGGCGTAGTGCCTTCAACCTTTTTAAACAACCGCGAAAAGTAGGTATGATCCTGATAACCCAGCAGGTGGGCAATCTCTTTTACATCCATCTGGCTGTAATACAGCAAGCGTTTAGCCTCAAGCAGCATCTCTTGTTGTATCCAGTAACTTACAGAAAAGCCGGTAACTTTTTTCAGGGCCTCATTTAAATAGCTTTCAGAAACATGCAGCATACTGGCATAAGCAGAAGGACTTTTCACCTCACGAATATGACCGATCAGCAGTTTTTTAAATTCCTGCGCCAGCTGCACCGGCCTCGACATGGAAAACTGTACACCATTTGTGCCACTGTAACAGCAAGCCGCTATCCCCACAAATGATTGCAATAGGGAGTGCACTACCTGTAAATAAAAAGGCCCCGGAGTTTCGTCCTGATATTTTTCATATATCAGGTTTAAAAGGCTATTGCACTGCTGCAGTTGAGCTGTATTAAGCATATATGGTTGCTGCAAAGCCAGCTGACTTTCAAAAACGGTACGGAAATCAGGAGATATGTGCAAAGGATCAACAGCTATAAACCAGCCATAAGCCTGCTCATTACGTATACGATGGTGCACCTGCCCGGGCAGTATATAATATAAGGAGGATGGCCTGAATGATAGCTCCTGAAAATCGATCATGAGCGATGCCGCGCCCTCTTCAATAACAAAAAATATATAATGGTCATCACGGTGCACGCCAAAGGATTCCCTGTTGTCATACGGGCCTTTGTCTAAAGTAAAATGGCTTATCTCCAGGCCTGTGTTTACCCTTTCTTTTAATTGGTGTACCGGAATATCTTTCATCATGCTCAAATTGGTGCCCTCAAATTCGGCTCAGCGCGGGCTGTGCCCTCCGCACATGGCTCTTCTTTTTACTTTTTTTATTGCGCTTACCCCACCATATTAAAAAGCCGGTTATTGGTAACGACGCGCAAACCAACGCAGCCAAAAATGCCAGTATTTGCGTTGGCCAGCCAAATATGCGGCCGGTATGTATGGCCTTGTTTGAGTTACGCCATTTGAGCGCCAGGGGTTTATCCGGATGCTCCAGCTTATCAAACATTTTGCCGGTACGCTTATCAAAATAAAAATAGCTCATGTTATTCCAACTATCGGTAGTATGCTTAACATAAGTAAAAACCATTACGGTATTGCTCTTTTTTTCGGGCAGATTAAAACCTATAACATTATAATTATCCCCTATTTGATGCAGCAGGTTGGCATATATTACATCAATTACTTTTTTATTTGTGGTGTCGCCTGTAGCAATCGCAGGCGCTGTGCGTGTAAGTACAACTTTGCCCGGCGAACCCAATGTTTTGAAAATGCCGGTTTCCCACCATTTAAATGACCATACCAAACCTGTAATGGCTATTATCATTGCAATAGGAAGTACATAAAATCCCAGGCTGCTATGCAGATCATAGTTTACCCGTTTCCACTTAGCTTTCCATTTTATAGATATAGCTTGTTTAAATTGTTTATAATTTTTAGGGAACCATATAATAAACCCGGTTACCATCATAACCAAAAACAACAAAATAGCCGCCCCAATGATCACACTACCCACAGGTTTGGTTAATAAAAGCTGCCGATGCAGTTGCTCCATTACGTTAAAAAACTCGTAACGGGCATCAATAATTCCCAGCACCGCACCTGTATATTGATTAACATAAATATCGTCCTGGTATTTGGCCTGGCTAAAATAGCTGATGCCTACATCTTCCTTTTTATTAGCCTTGCTGGCCGTAAATACATAGCTATGATCCTCCTCAGCGATTTTCAGATCGGTCATTTGCTTCTTTTTGCCTACCGCTTTTTGGGCAATGGCAAGTAATTCAGAAACCGGCTTTGCAGGGCCGGTTTTCTGAACTTTAACTAAATCATGATGAAAAAGGCTAAACAACTCTTCATCAAATACCTGTATACAGCCGGTAATTGAAACAATTACCACAATGATACCTGTAACCAGCCCTATCCATAAATGTAACCAGGCCGCTATCGCTTTAAACTTTTTCAAAACGATTTTAGTTAATGGTATAGTTTAAGGTTAATAAATAATTAGATGGTGCTCCCGGGAACAATCGCAGGTAATCATACCCGCCAACCCAGTACTTTTTATTGGTGATATTATTAGCGTTAAATTGTAACAACACCTTCCCTACCTGGTAATATAAAGCCGCGTTCAGCAAGGTGTAAGATGGTATACCTTGTGCCAGGTTAAGCGATAAACTACGTTTGTCAACATAGTTGGCGCCTGCACCAATACCCAAGCCATTGAACATGCCGCGGGCTACGTTATAACGTGTCCAGACGTTGGCCAGATTTTTTGGCGCGTTTGGTTTCTGGCTGCCTACTTCGGCAGGTACAAGGCTTTGGGTAATTTTAGCGTCGTTGTAGGCGTATGAAGCCAGTACGCTCCAGTTTGGCGTAATACGGCCGGTAATATCAAACTCAATACCTTTTGAACGCTCCTTACCCACCTGCCTTAATAAGTCCGGCTGGCCTGAAACATTGGCATTGTATAGCGTATTGTTCTGATCTATCTGGTAAACCGCGGTACTGATGGTAAGCATATCATTTAACCAGCTGCTTTTAGCACCAAACTCGATCATATTACTGGTTAAAGGTTTAAATGGCCCGCCGGCATTTGGGTTTGACAGCGTTGATGCCGTTTGAGGATTATACCCTTCAACATAAGTACCATATAAATTAATGTTCTTATTAGCGGTATACACCAATCCAAAACGCGGCAGCCAGGCGCTTGAATGTGTTTTGGCTTCGGTAGCTTTTTTATAGTTGGCAAAATCGGTGTAGTACTCATAACGTACACCTAACAAGGCTTGGAATTTCCCGAGCTTGATCTGGTCTTGCACATAACCTGCATTCAAGTAATAATATGTAGGATCAACCGCTACCTGGGCAAAAAAATCTTTGCTATCGTCCTGCATGCGCTGGGAGTTGATCACATCATCCAGGTTAAATGAAGGCACGTTAGGTACCGGGTTGCCGTTTTTATCTAATAAATAATTCGCTTTTTTGGTCGGATCATAGGTACCTATGCTGCCGGTATTGGCCGCGTTACGATAACCTGATGCAGTTAATTGCGATGCGCCAACAGGCAGGCGCTCACTGCCGTAATCATATCCGGCTACTACGTTATGCTCCAGGATGCCGGTATTACCTTTATAATTAAAGTAGCCGCTAAAGTTATCAATGTAGCGCTTACGTATCCGCGAGAATATTTGCATGGCTACCATATTAGGTATGGCGGTATTGTTACCGTCAACAGCGTAAGCGTTGGCGCTGCGGTGCTCGTATAAGTCTTCCTGATAACCGGTTCTGGAATATGCGGCGTTAAAACTTAGGTGATCATTAAACTGATGAATACCCGATAAGGTTACGATATAGGTTTGCTCATTCAAATGATCGTTACCGGTATTGATAGATAAGGATGCCGGTGTTGAGTATAGATCATTTAACCGGGTTGATTGCCCCCTGTCTAACCTGCTGCGGGAGTTGTTATACACCAAGTCAAAATTGATACGGGTTTTAGGCGATGCCACAAATGATAGTGATGGCGCTATGATAATGTTTTTATCAAACTGCAGGTCGCGGAAAGAATTGGCATCCTCGTAGCCAAAATTCAAGCGGTAAAGTAATGAACTATCCTGATTAGCCGGACCAGTAAAATCGGCCAGGGCACGCAGCGTGTTAAAGCTGCCCAAGGAGAAGCTAACGGTTCTGCGGGTTTCGTTTAGCGGTTTTTTGGTAACCCGGTTAACCACACCACCCGGACTTGCATTACCATACAATGCCGATGACGGGCCTTTTAAAACCTCAACACGCTCCAGGTAATTGGTAAGCGGCTGTTTCCAGAAACCAGTACTGGTGCGTAAACCGTTTAATAGCTGGGTATTGCTGCCGCCATTTACCCTAAAACCACGTATGGTAAGGTCATCATAAGTGGTAAACTGGTTTACACCGCTAAAGTTTTTAACCACATCGCCAATACGTATGGCGCCCTGATCGGCTATCAGTTCTTTACTGGCGTAGGATACCGATTGCGGCAGATCTTTAATATCTGTTTGTGTTTTATTGCCGATAAAAGTTTTGGTGGTTTTATAGGTTTTTTCTTTTCGGCCGGTAATTTCAACCGTTTGCAATTGCTGCTCATCATTGCTGATGGTTACATCAATTTCCAAAGTTTCGCCGCCTGTTATGGTTACGGCTTTAGTAAGTTTTTTATAACCAACACCGCTGAACGTAAGGTTGTAATTTCCAGGTAAAACACGGGTAATGGTATACACGCCTTTATGATTGGTCATGGCTCCTTTTGTT
>NZ_JBCECK010000070.1:13221-26991 GCF_039207105.1 Mucilaginibacter sp. | reverse complement strand
ACTTAACATTGATATCGGATACAGGATGTGTAGGATAGGTGGGAGACTGTGATCCAGCTTCGCTAGGAGTTGGTTAGTCAACGTTGAAATACCACCCTTTCTGTATTTGGTGTCTAACTCGACAGAGTCGAGGACATTGTTTGGCGGGTAGTTTGACTGGGGTGGTCGCCTCCAAAAAGGTAACGGAGGCTTTCAAAGGTAAGCTCAGTACGCTTGGTAACCGTACGTGGAGTGCAATAGCATAAGCTTGCTTGACAGTGAGACAGACAAGTCGAGCTGGGTCGAAAGACGGATATAGTGATCCGGTGGTTCTGCATGGAAGGGCCATCGCTCAAAGGATAAAAGGTACGCTGGGGATAACAGGCTGATCTCCCCCAAGAGCTCATATCGACGGGGAGGTTTGGCACCTCGATGTCGGCTCGTCACATCCTGGGGCTGGAGAAGGTCCCAAGGGTTGAGCTGTTCGCTCATTAAAGTGGCACGCGAGCTGGGTTCAGAACGTCGCGAGACAGTTCGGTCCCTATCTGTTGTGGGCGTTGGAAGTTTGAGTGGGGCTGACCTTAGTACGAGAGGACCGGGTTGGACTAACCTCTGGTGAATCTGTTATGCCGCCAGGTGTACTGCAGAGTAGCTACGTTGGGAATAGATAAGCGCTGAAAGCATCTAAGTGCGAAACTAGCCACAAGATGAGACTTCCATTGAGGGTCGTAGGAGACTACTACGTTGATAGGTTACAGGTATAAAGGTGGTGACATCAAAGCCGAGTAATACTAATTGCCCGAAGCTTTCTCATAGCAGGTAATAAGGGTTATACGTAGAACGTTTGACGTAATACGTATAACCAGACAATACAATACTGTTGTTTTCTCGAAATCAATCACTTCTTTCAATAATATGTCATGTTTGTTTTGGACAAAAGATGAATGGAACAAAGATCATGGACAGAATTCCTTACTCCTTGCTCTACTAATCCATACTCCAATAATAAACTATAAAGAAATTCAGGTGCCTATATCGGCGGTGTCTACCTCTTCCCATTCCGAACAGAGAAGTCAAGCCCGCCAGAGCCGATGGTACTGCGGTAAAACGTGGGAGAGTAGGTCGGTGCCAAACCTTATCATCCAGAAAGGATGTAAAACTTAAAGCCTCAGTATAGCACTGAGGCTTTTTTGCGTTTAACACCTTTCCACTTTCCATCACCACCACCCCTGCACGTCCACACCCCCCAACCGTTCACGTTCATACCGCCGTGAACGCTCATGAACACCGGTGAACAACTGATAAACAGATGGTTATAAATGCTGGTAAAATCCAGAACGAATGGGGCAATACACTTATTAAATGTGAAGTTGAAAGCTTGCTGAAATCTCAAGTTAAATGCCTTTTAGTGCCGACTAAAAAAGAAGTATCCAGATAGATGGGATAAGAGACAGCTATAGGTACAGCCGGCTGGTCAGTTTTCTTACTCTGAAGCGTAATAATACATTATAACCTTTATACAGACTTTGTCATATAAAGATTTTAGTATTGAGAGCATCGCTTACTATTGTATATACAAAAGAGCCTTACGAAGCGTCTTCTGCTATTCTTAAAAAAACAAGCTTTATGATTTTAAAGCTTCATATATTTCTGCACTCAGTAACCCACTTCCACCACCATAGTGTTGTATTATCTTAACGTTGGGTCTGATGGACTTAAAATAATTGCCTAATGCCTTTTCTGAAGCTTCATCAATGCCTCCGCCAAGTAATACAAGTGCAAATTCCTGCGCATTGAATAAAGCAACAGCTTCTTCGTCGCTAATACACCCGGTGGCATTCCATTCTGTATTACTATTTACCAGGCGAACTACAGTGCGTAGTATCTCAGGGTGCCTACCTATCACTAATATCTGTGCTTGGTTCATGGTTAAATGTTTAATTGAGTTCATTTTTGCCATGCCCCCATCCCTGCATCATCAGGCAGAGAGGGGACCGGCAAATCACATCACTCATCATCAAAAAGATCTTAAAATTTCATGGGTACATCAATCAGCAAAAATTCAGCTTCGCTGTTTGCCTTAATAGTAAATTGATCGGTATCCCAAATGCCCAACGCGTCGCGGCTGTTCAGTACTTGTCCGTTTATTTCAACTTCGCCATTTAAAATGAAGGCATAAACGCCGTTACCTTGTTTTTTAATTTTGTATTCAGTTGTAATGTCTTTATCAAATTTACCTAAGTGAAACCAGGCATCCTGATGGATCCAAACACCAGCATCATCAGCATTTGGCGATAATACTTGTTGCAGTTTGTTATGTCTGTCTTCTAAATTCAACGTAAGCTGATCGTACCGTGGCTGAACATTTCGTTTGTTCGGATATATCCATATCTGCAAAAACTTTACATCGCTGGCCTCATCGCTATTGTATTCACTGTGGTAAATTCCTGTGCCCGCACTCATCACCTGTATATCGCCATTTTTTATTACGGCCATATTATTCATACTATCTCTGTGTTCCAGATCACCTTCTAAGGGGATGGATATGATCTCCATATTGTCATGCGGGTGTTCACCAAAGCCCATTCCGCCGTCTACGGTATCATCATTCAATACACGCAGAGCGCCAAAATTCATTCTATCAGGGTTGTAATATCCTGCAAAACTAAATGATTGATAGCTGCTTAGCCACCCGTGATTAGCGTGACCTCGGGTTTCGGCCTTATGTAAAATGGTTTGTGCCATGTTGTTATTTTTTTATTTATATAACAAATTTACGGCAGCAAAAGCGATGGGCACTTGATGTACATTAAGAAATGAAAGGACACGAATTACACGAATAAAGTATCTCAAATTACACAGATGTTATTAACGCCTTTTGATCATTTCGCCGCGCATCCGGCTAAAAAATTCGGGTGTTACACCAATGTATGAGGCTATTTGCTTTTGTGGAAGATGATCTATGAGTGTTGGGTATCGTTTACAAAAATTATTATACCGTTCCTCTGCCGTAAGGCTAAGCCCGTCGATTAATCTTTGCTGGCTGGATACCAAGGAGTTTTCAATAAGAATCCTGAAAAAATGTTCAAATTTGGGTATTTCGAGGTATAGCTTTTCCTGATTAACTTTTGACAGCAACAAAACTTCAGTATCCTCAAGAGCCTCAATATTCAGGATACCGGGCTTTTGTGAAATCAGACTGTACATATCTGCTATCCACCAATCTGGCGGGGCAAAGCTTAGTACATGTTCAATACCGCTTTTATCAACCGTGTATCCTCTTAAACAGCCTGCGGTAACAAATATGGAATGCTTAGATATGTCGCCATCGGTAAGCAAAAACTGTTTGCGTTTTATTGTTTTTGCCTGGAGGTAACCAATAAATACTTCCTGCTCATGTTTGGTAAGATTAATGTGTTTGGCTATATTTTGAAGTATGAGGTTAAATGACATATGCAAAAATGAGTTTTATTTACTTTATAAATAATAGCAGCGGTAATTATTCTTTTTAAGGATGATGTTTCTTTTTAATAAAATGTAAATTAGCTTTCAGTAAACCTGTAAATGTGCCTCTGCTAATATCATTGAATTTATTGATGCCAAAATAAAGGTATGTTATGCTCATAAAGCAGGATTTATAAATTAAAAAATATCAATATGATTGTGAATGCCTGAAGCCCTGATTGCGAAGGTATTTTGCATATTAAACCTAAAGTGCATTTCCAATTAAATGTATTTAAGTATTAAATAGGTAACCTTATGATGAAGAATTATGCTTTAGTGCTTTGGATGTTTGTTTTTATGGCATCACCTGCATTGGCACAGCAAAAATTTAATGGGCTTGATGTAAATCTGGGTAATATTTACCGTGTGTCTGATGCCAAAACCAGATCTATCAGTCCTGAAAATTTTAACGGTGAAAAGGGAAAAGGCGGAATGGCTACTACCGGCACAGGAGCTAATGCCTCGCGCGATCTGGGACAAACCTGGAAAGTAAGCCCAAGTGTAATTATTAAAAAAGGAACTACTTATACCATTGCCGAAATTGATGGCCCTGGCGCTATACAACATATCTGGATGACGCCTACGGGAAACTGGCGCTATTCTATACTTCGTTTTTACTGGGATGATGAAACCAGCCCTTCTGTAGAAGTACCTGTTGGCGATTTTTTTGGCATGGGCTGGGGTAAATACGCGCCCTTACAATCATTGGCTGTCGCGGTTAATCCGGGAAGCGCATTTAACTGTTACTGGCCTATGCCGTTTCGGAAAAAGTGCCGCATAACGATGGAGAACATTGATGATAAAGATATGGTGCTGTATTACCAGGTTGATTATACGCTTACCCAGGTTCCTGACGATGCTGGTTATTTTCATGCGCAATTCAGGAGGGTTAACCCTTTACCTTATAAAAAGGATTTTGTTTTGGTGGATAGCATTCAGGGTAAAGGACAATACGTGGGTACTTACCTGGCTTATGGTTCCAACAAAAATGGCTGGTGGGGCGAAGGCGAGATCAAGTTTTTTATGGATGGTGATACCAAGTTCCCTACCATAAACGGCACAGGTACCGAAGATTATTTTTGCGGATCATATGATTTTGATACCCATCATAAAGATGCTAACGGTAAAGAAGAAGAGAAAACAGAATACACCGAATTTTGCAGTCCTTACAGCGGCCTTCATCAGGTAATTCGTGGTGATGGGCATTATAACATAGCACAGCGTTTTGGCCTATACCGCTGGCACATTACAGACCCTATACGGTTTGAAAAAAGCCTGAAAGTTACCATACAGGCATTGGGCTGGCGGCATGATGGCCGATATATGCCTCTTCAGGATGATATTGCCTCAACTGTGTTTTGGTACCAGACCGGCCCGCATGGCCCTTTCCCAAAACTCCCCTCACGTGATCAACTGGAAGTTAATTAATTGCTGAATATAAATCTACCTGATGAAACTGTACAAAATAGCTAAAGGCATTTTACTTGAACATAACAACGCTACCTACATTATTGATGATGAATGGGACAGTCTGATCAATCGTGATAATTTGGCCGGGTATCTGCAGCAGATTTCTGCCGATACTACGCCTGTAAGCGATGAGGTAAGAGCCGAGTTTTTAAATAGAGATCTGTTAGCCCCGATAGGTAGCCAGGAAGTTTGGGCAGCAGGTGTTACTTACCTGAAGAGCAGGGATGCGCGGATGGAAGAATCAGAAACATCGGGCGGGGCCAGTTTATATGATAAGGTATACGATGCCCCACGGCCTGAACTATTCTTCAAAGCCATGCCGCATCGTGTGGCGGCGCCAGGTCAGGAAGTTTATATCCGTAAAGATTCAGAATGGAATGTGCCCGAGCCTGAACTTACCCTGTTCATCAATTCAAAAGGGGATATTCAAGGCTATACTATTGGTAACGATATGAGCTCGCGCAGTATTGAGGGCGAAAATGCCCTGTATCTGCCGCAGGCTAAAATATATGAACGAAGCGCTGCCCTTGGCCCATGTTTGCTGGTATCGCCCACACCTATAGCAAGTGAATCGGTCATTAAAATGATCATCAAGCGTAATAATGAAACTGTTTATGAAGATGCTACAACCGTATCGCGCATTAAACGCTCATTTACCGAACTGGCCGGTTATTTATACAGCGAGTGTGATTTTCCGGTGGGGTGTTTTTTAATGACGGGAACTTGTTTGGTTCCCCCCGCCACTTTTACGCTTCAAAAAGGCGATGTGGTAGAGATCACCATCGACGGAATAGGTACGCTGGTTAACACGATTGGTCTGAATCCGAAACATCAATAACAAGAACATGAGAACGGTTACAACTTTAGTTTTTGCAATAATAGTGACAACCGTTTTTAACGCATGTAACACAAAAATGGAATCAGCCACTAAAGGTACTTTTGGTTACGATCTGGAATTTTTAAAAGCCAGGGACAGTATTGTTGTTTTGAAAAGCAAGGATGGGAATGGGCAGATCATTGTTTCGCCTAAATACCAGGCTAAGGTTTTTACTTCAACGGCTGATGGCCTGAAAGGCAAAAGTTTCGGTTGGATCAAATACGAAACCTTTGATGCCGCGCATCCTGATGAGCATATGAACGCTTACGGTGGCGAAGACAGGCTATGGCTTGGCCCTGAAGGCGGCAGGTTTTCCCTGTTTTTTAAGCCAGGCACCAAAATGGAGTTTGAAAACTGGCATACCCCGGCGGCCGTTGACAATGAACGCTGGGATCTGGTTTCGGCAACAGCTACAAAAGTATTACTAAGTAAAACCACACAACTGCAAAACTATGTGGGTACCAAACTGTCAGTAAAGTTAGAACGGGATATTGAAATACTGGAACCAGGTTTTATACAACAGGCTTTAGGAATTGAACTGGATACTAAAATAAAATCGGTAGGCTTTAGCACCCAAAACAAAATCACAAATACGGGAGATAACACCTGGGATAAAACCAGCGGTGCACCTTGCCTATGGAACCTGGATATGTTTACTCCAACACCTAAAACGGTAATTGTTGTGCCTTACCAGGAAACAGCCACGGGTAAAATAGCCACGACTAACTATTTTGGTGAAATAGCTAAAGATAGAATAGCCTACAAAAATGGTGTTTTACTATTTAAAGCCGATGGTAAATCACGAGGTAAGTTGGGCATTCCGCCAAACCGGGCTAAAAATATGGTAGGTAGTTACGATGCCGATAACAAAGTATTAACCATTACCCTTTTTACTGTTGATAGCAAGGCCGACTATTTAAACCAGGAATGGAAACCCGATACCGAGCCATTTACAGGCGATGCCGTTAATGCTTATAACGACGGGCCATTGGCTAACGGAAGCCAAATGGGACCTTTTTATGAACTGGAAAGCGTATCACCAGCGGCATTTTTAAAACCCGGCGAAAGCTTATCGCATCAGCATAGCGTATTCCACTTTACAGGCGAGGAAGAAGCCCTTAACAAAATAGCGGTCAAAACGTTGGGTATTTCGCTGCAGGATATTACAACAACATTTAAATAAATTATAAAACCTAATTATAAACTAATTACCAACACTCTCAATGGCCAAAGACAAAAATCTGTTTGCAATAGCGCTTATCACCTCCCTGTTCTTTATCTGGGGCTTTGCATTAAACCTTAACCCAATATTAATACCTCACTTAAAAAAGGCTTGTCAATTAAGTGACCTGCAATCATCCCTGGTTGATTCAGCTTCCTATATCGCTTATTTTTTATTGCCTATACCCGCTGCGCAATTCATGAAACGCTATGGTTACAAAGGCGGGATATTATTAGGTTTAGTACTTGTTTCGGCAGGGGCATTTCTGTTTTATCCGGCATCAATAGTCAGAAATTACGCTTTTTTCCTTGGGGCATTATTCATTATATTTTCGGGTGCCGCCTTTTTGGAAACAGCGGCCAATCCGTACATCACGGTGTTAGGCGATCCTAAAGGTGCTACGCAACGAATCAATTTTGCACAGATGTTCAACGGATTTTCAGCTGTGTCCGCAGCGTATATAGGCGGAAATGTTATTTTATCAGGTAAAACACTAACATCGACACAGGAGTCGGCCATGTCTGCAGATCAGTTGAACACCTATCTGCTCAAGGAAGCCTCATCGGTACAGATGCCCTTTATAGTTATTGGCATCGTAGTGCTAATTGTGGCTATACTTTTATACCGTACCCATCTACCTCAAATAGTTGAGGAGGGAGAGGGTATGGAACTGCATGAGAGTTTGCCGTTACTACAAAGAATAGGGAACTTGTTTAAAGAAAAAAATTTGAGATTTGGTGCTATTGCTCAGTTTTTTTATGTAGGTGCGCAGGCTTGCGTAAGTAGTTTTTTTATCCGTTTTTCTGAGCGTGTTGCAGGGATGGATGAAAAGTTAGCAGCAATTTATTTATCGGCAGCACTTTTTGCTTTTTTTGCCGGCCGAATGGTGGGGACATTTTTGATGACCTTTATTAATCCGGTAAGGTTGCTGGCTATTTACGGTATTACCAATGTAGCCCTGATTGTGCTTTCGGTTTTTCTGCATGGCAAGTTCCCGGTTTTCGCGCTTATAGCGGTGGAATTTTTTATGTCGATCATGTTCCCGACCATATTCTCGTTAAGTATCCGTGGCTTGGGTTCAAAAACTAAAGAGGGGTCATCATTAGTGATCATGGCTATTGTGGGTGGCGCGGTTTTCCCGCCGATTATGGGCCGTGTGTCCGATCTTACCAACATACAAATAGCTTACCTGGTGCCGGCAGCATGTTTCCTGTTTGTATTTTATTTTGCCATTAGGAACCTGAAAGTAAAAGAAGTGAAACTTTCTGTTTCGCATTAATAAGTAATGAATAATTATAACATATAACAATGAATTTAGAACTCACAGATAAAGTAATTATAGTGACCGGCGGCGCAAAAGGCATTGGGGAAGGCATTGTAAAAGTACTGGCCAGCGAGGGTGCCATACCCGTAATTGTGGGCCGTGTGGAGGCCGATAACCTTAAAGTGGTACACGCGATAGAGGCAACTGGAGGTAAAGCCTTCCAGGTTGTAGCCGAACTTACCGACCCCAAAGCATGTGAAAACGCCGTAAAGGCTGTTGTTGCTCAATTTGGCCGTATAGAAGGGCTGGTAAATAATGCAGGTGTTAATGATGGTGTAGGTTTGGAGAGCGGCGATTATGAAAGCTTTATGGCATCGTTACATAAAAACGTAGTGCATTACTTTTTAATGGCGCACCATGCTTTGCCTGAACTAAAAAAATCAAAGGGGGCTATATTAAACATTACCTCCAAAACAGCGGATACCGGCCAAGGGCATACTTCGGGCTATGCGGCATCAAATGGCGGTCGTAATGCCCTGACCCGTGAATGGGCAGTTGAATTATTAAAATATGGTGTACGTGTAAACGCTATTGTAGTAGCCGAATGCTGGACCCCGCTTTATGCCAACTGGATAAAAACACTGAGCGATCCGGATGCCAAACTGCGCGAAATTGAATCAAAAATACCGCTGGGCAACCGTATGACCACATGTGAAGAAATTGCCAATAGTGCAGCCTTCCTGTTATCGCCAAGATCGAGCCACACCACGGGTCAACTGATTTATGTTGACGGTGGTTATGTGCATTTAGACAGGGCATTAGCTAACGCTTAAGGGTTTTAATAAATACAAAAGCCGTACCCTTAGGGTATGGCTTTTGTATTTGTACATGATCCAGATTACGGCAACCTACATCATAAATGCTTTAAGGTATTTTTGCGCGTATTCGCCCCAGTTTTTCATGACCGATGTAAGAGTGGTATAAAGCGACTTGTTATTTACCGGTTTACCCTTTTTGGGGGCTGCCAATGCTTTTTCTTCAATAGGTATATCCTCAACCTTGGTAGCAAACCAGGTCACGTTTTCATGTGGCAGCGCTACCCCAAGAATCATACCCGGTAAGCCGTTAAAAAACTCAGGACCTCCGGTAACCGGTATCTCGTCTGTATAAAAGGCAACTACATAAATAGAGTCAAGTATCAGCGCATTGGCCCTGCGGCAGGTGTAGCCAGCTATATCGCGTGTTTCGCTGGTAATTTTCCAGTTAATTTTGCGGGTACTGTCCTTAACCAAAAATGTTTCTTCAAATACCTTTTTCTGATCAATAATGGTATTGGTTGTTAAATCAGTATAAATAGTATTTACCTGGTTAGCCATAGGGCTGTCGCCAAAAAAGCCGTTAGGTTGTGTTTCGGGCTCAATAGGAGTAAATAAGGTTTTGCTGTTATCAAAATTAAGGGTGCTCTTTAATACCTTAAATTGTTTTTGCGTTTTTTTATAAGAATCAAATGCCGGCCTTAAAAAGCTTTCATTATCCTTGGTGATCTGCTTTTGAAACAGGGCATACATGTTAATGGTTTTTTCAAACGTAATAGTGCCATGCTCGGTAAAGTGCTTGTTTTGGGCAAACAGCTGGTTGTTGCAGAGCATCAGCAAGAGGGTGATTGATAAGCAGGTGTATTTCATGATAATTATTTTTTAGGAGCACCTCCACCCATGTGATTAAAATCCCACACGAGGGAAAGCATAAAATATCTTTTAATAGTAGTATAGCGTTCCTGGGTTAGAATATTGGCTGATCCGGTACGGTTGTATCCGGTATTCTGGTTTAAAAGGTCATTGCCCGATACGATGATCTTTAAACCCTCATCCTTCATAAAGGATTTGGTAATGCTGGCATTTAAAGTGGTACGCCTGAAATCTTCATTAAAAGATTGCGTGGCGGCATTATATTGGTAGTTTGCATCAGTACCGATCCTGAATTTAGCCGGCAGGTATAGGCCAAGGCCACCGTAAGCATTAAACCCGCGTCCGTTGTTATTGATATTCTTTTGTAATGATGAAGAGTTTACGGTATAAGTTGGCCCGGCGCCAGCCCAAAATTCATATTTCTTTTGTTTGTATTTTGACAACCGCAGGCTTGCAGAGTAGGTGTTGGCTTTAGTTTCGTTAAGCTGATTATTGGTAAGGTTAAAGTAGGTGCTGCCATTCATGTTTAAGCCAATACCTGCATTAATATCAACTTTAGGTATCTTTTGATCAAACCCGCCATAAAAATACATGTTGGAAGTTTGGTGCCCTTTAAGATTTGATGATTGATAGGTACTTACCCCTGCCGAATCTGTTGTTACGTTATTTACAATGGGGTTAATAATACGGGCGTACGAACCACCCATGTAGATGGACTGCCCGCTGATTACTTTGTAAGAGTTATAGTTTATGCTGATGCGATTTGTAAACGAAGGTTTAAGAGCAGGATTACCCAGTGTAATATTTAACGGATCGGTATTTACCCTAACCGGCTGTATCTGATCAATATTGGGTTGCTGGGTACTACCATTATAGTTTATCCGGAATACTTGCTGCTGCGAAAACTTATACATAAAGCTGGCTTGTGGGTACCAGTTTGTAAAATTACGGCTTAAGGTATTGTTCGTGAACTCATCAATTTGCTTAAAGTTTACAGCTGATACTTTACTACCAAAAGTGATAATGGTCTTCTTTTTCTTGTAATTGAAAATAGCCCCAAACTGATTTGATAATTGGTTAAGCTTAAAGTTATTGCTGAGGCTGCTATCCAGCATAGTATATTGGCCGTTGCCCGAGTTGTCAAACGAGCGCCTGTCTGAACGGCCGTTATTAATATTAAGGCCATAATTGAAAAGCACCGATAAATCTTTGGTAATAGGCTCAGAATAGGTGATGTTGGTATTGAGAATAGAGCTTCTGCTTAAGCCGGTTTTATATTGATCAATTTTTTGAGCACTATCAGGCGTACCTTGCTTGTTGTAATAATCAATCTCTGATTTTAAGAAGCCGTTTGATTTACTCTCATTATAAGCTTCTGTAATATTTACCGAAAAACTTCGGCCTGTTTTTTTGAATTTTTTGGTGTAAAGTACACTGGCATTCAAAATCTTCTGCTCGCCATTATTGGTGGTGCTGCGCCTGTTATTATTAAGTAATGAACTATCCTGCCTCAGGCTGGTTGTGTTATAATCACTATTGGTTACGGTACTTTTGGTAGTACCATCAATCATGAATTTCAGGTTTGATGAGGTATCTAATTTAAGCTGATAGGTAGCATCAAGCTTTTGCCTGAAAATATGGTTATGAAAAGTTTGATCGCTATTGCTGTTAAAAAAGGATCCAGGAAGATTGTTTTGAGTTTGTGTATTCCGGGTTCCATCCACATTTAATGAACCTATTTTATAATTGGTATTTATTGATTCCTTATCGCTATTCCATTTGGTATCATAGTGCAAACCGCCGGTTCTGGCCAGTGGTATACCCTGCCCGTTATACTGCCCGCTAAATGAATCGAGCCCATCATCTCCACCACCACCGTAAAAATATACTTCGCCTCCATCGCCAAATTCCACGTTTCCGGCACTTCCGTATTTGGAATTATCCTGCCAGCCTAAGCCTGTTTTACCGGTATTGCCAATAGTACCATAAGCCGAAAACTTTTGTTTACCCATAAAGCGGTTAAACATGATCTGTTCCTGATAATATTTATCTGTACCACCTTCTGCGTCTATTTTACCAAAATAGCCGTTCTTTTTGTCTTCCTTTAGTTTAATGTTGATGGTTTTATTTTTAACCCCATCATCAATCCCGGTAAATGATGCCTGGTCACTCTTTTTATCATACAGCTGTACTTTATCAACCATATCGGCACGCAGGTTTTTGGTAACAAGAGTTGGGTCATCGCCAAAAAACTCTTCACCATCAACCAGTACTTTATTTACGGCTTGGCCTTGAGCGGTAATTTTACCATCCTTGTCAACTTGTATGCCGGGTAGCTGTTTAAGCAAATCTTCAACTTTGTCGTTTGGCTGTACAGTAAAAGCAGCGGCATTAAATTCGGTGGTATCGCCTTTTATTTTAACAGCCGCCACTTTGGCTTTCACTATAACTTCGGCAAGTAATTGCGTTTTCAATATCATTTTAATGCGGCCAAAATCATGGGTGGTATGCGCAGAGTCAAGTGTAAAGCGGTCTACATAATCCGCATATCCGGGATAAGTAGCTAATAAGATGAATTTCCCTTTCTTTAGATTATTTAAAGCGAAACTGCCATCATGTACCCGGGTAAATTTTTGAAGGATAGAATCTTTTGCATTTAATACACTAATAGTAGTGTTAGTAAGTTTGGAATTTGAAGCGGTATCGGCAACCGAGCCTTTGATAGAATAATTACTTTGCGCCAGTACCGAAACCGTACTTAGGCAAAGTATTATTAATGCAGGAAATGTGATTTTCATAAGGTTATTTGTGCTTACAAGGTATAACTAAAACTTTAGTGTTCAAAGATATTTAACATTTTAATCTGTTATTTTAACATTTAATAATTGTTAAATATTTGCAACTATCTGTTTTTTAATTGTTTGAGATGGATTTGCAAAACTTGTATTTTAAAATTCTCAGAGATTGAGGTCCTAATATGGGCTTTAGGATAATATTCTGTTAAATAATTACTCCGGGAAAAAAATATCAGAATAATATAATCACTTAATAAGATGAGTAAGTGGTATTACTTGTAACGAAACATTTATAGGATAAATCAGGTACGTATTTACAGGCGAATGGAAAATGATTTTTGGTAATGCATAGCATCCATAAAAACTGGCTTCAGCTATGCTCTTTAGCCATTCATTACTTTAAAAAAGTATAATTTAGCAGTGTTTTTGAATAAACATTCCTTGTTTGTACCCTGTAAACCTGCGCCCCGTGATGATAAGAAAAAGTAAAGTTTTAATACTGAATTTAAAGGTATATAAGATACTATTGCTTTTTACTACGATGTTAACAATACAAAGAAGCAGTGCCCAGGGACTGATGTTTAACTCAAACGATAGTTTGATGGATGAACGCACTTCTTATACCGTGTTCAGTAAAGATATCCCTACATTTTACGACCATTTAAAAATGGATTTCGATCTGTCGTTATGGGATAATGAGCATCTGGGTTACGTATTTAACATTATTGATGACAAGAACAATTCTTACAGTTTAACCTACATTTATAACTATAACGGACTACCCACCTTAAATTTTAATATAGATAGTAAAAGCAACAAGATCAAAATACCGCTCAGCTTGTCGCAATTAAATAAACAAACCTGGGTAAATATTAAGGTTGATATTAATTTACTTGCCAATACGGTAGCATTTTATGTAAATGGCAAATGGTACAAGGCCAATGGATTTGGATTTGACAGACAAATAAAAC
>NZ_JBCECK010000070.1:0-13211 GCF_039207105.1 Mucilaginibacter sp. | reverse complement strand
AAAAATCCACATTATTCTGATGTACCTAAAATGGCCCTTAAAAACTTAACAGTGGGTGATGATGGTAAAAGTTATACTTTTCCGCTTAACGAGTGGTCGGGTAAAGATGTGTATGATAGTGCTGCTGAAATGCACGGGCATGTAGAAAACCCGGTTTGGCTTATCAATAGTTCATATTTTTGGGAAAAGAGAGCCGCATTTAGTTTTAAGGAAGTAGCCGGTGTAAATTTTAACCTGAGCAATCAAACATTATTGATTTTCAAGCGGGATTCCATTGTGCAGTATAATATTAAAAACGGCAGTACAGTTGGGCAAGCGTTCCAAAATCCGATTCCTATTCCCTTATTGCTGGGCAAAAGCATTTTTAACGCTAAAGAAAACAAGTGTTATGCTTATGAGGTTTTGCGGGCTCCCCAACCATCACCCTGCATCGCGTCGCTTGATTTAAATACTTTAAGATGGGATGTTATTGGCAAGGCCAACATTATTGAACAAAGGCACCATCACAATATATTTTATGATAAAGAACAAACCGATATGTACCTTTTTGGCGGATATGGTTCTTTTGCCTATCACAACGATTTTTTTAGGTATAATAAACAGGCCGATAATTGGGATAAAATTCCATTCACCGGTGCCCGGATCACCCCTCGCTTTTTCTCGGCCTGTAGCCAGGCTAATGAAAACAATGAGGTTTATATATTTGGTGGCTATGGTAACCAGTCGGGTAATCAAATAGTTGGGGGCAGGCATTTTTATGATCTTTATAAGGTAAACCTAAATAACCACACCGTTAAAAAGTGCTGGGAAATAAAACCCAATGAAGAGGAATTTGTACCTTCCAATAACCTGATTACCTCAAAGGATAAAAAATATTTCTATGCGCTATGCTACCCGCACGAGCGACCTAAAACAGCATTACGCTTATATAAATTTTCCATTGCCGATGGCTCCTATCAGGTTGTGAGCGGGACTATCCCGGTTACATCAGAACGTATTGAAAGTGATATTAATCTTTATTTTGACACCAACCTTAATGAATTTTTTTGTGCCATACAGGAGTTTACTAACCCTTTAAGCTCTACTATCCGCATCCTTTCGTTAAAATTTCCACCGGTAAGCCAACAGGATTATGAACGCTCATTGCAGGCGATAACCCCTGTTGGCCCGGTATATAAATATGTTTTGGTTGGTACGCTGGTAGTATTGCTGTTATCAGGAATATTGGTATATATCAAAAGAAAAAAAGTGGATACCCCCTCACCACAACAGGCAGATGATGGTGAGGTAATAACAGCTCCGGCAGTTAAAAAAGAAGATGAAAAAAGGATTAATGCGATTTATTTGCTGGGCGAATTTACAGTGTACGATAAAAACGGCAAGGACATCACCTACTTGTTCAGCCCCAAAATAAAACAGTTGTTTATCCTGATATTGTTGAACAGCCAGTATGAGGCCGGCGTAGTATCTAAAAAAATATCAGCTATTTTATGGCCCGATAAGGATGTTGCAAAAACTAAAAATATAAAAGGAGTTACCATTAACCACCTGCGCAATATTCTGGCAGATATTGATGGCATTGAACTTACTTTTTTAAATGATACCTATTGCTTTAAATTAAGAGATAACATCTTTTGCGACTATTTTATGGTTACCGATGGCATTAAACAAATTACGGATAATGATAAACAAGCGAGCCTCTCTGTTTTAGATAATTTTGAGCTCATATCCCGCGGAGGACTTTTACAGCACATTCCCGAAACCTGGCTTGATGATATTAAACTGGTATATGAGGAAGCGCTGATGACCCTGCTATTGCCCGAAGTTAAACGGGTATATGAAAGCAGCGATTTTAGAAATACGCTTGACATAGCACGGGTACTTTTAAACATAGACCCCTTTAATGACATAGCGATAAAATACAAACTCAAAGCCCTGCGCCGTATAAAAGGGATTGAGTACGCCCGTAAAGTTTATGATGAATTTGTAGCAGAATATGAAAAATCATTGGGTATTGAATATGCTGTGCCTTTCGAAAAGATCTGCTCCAATAAAACCTAAGGCAGGTAGCTAATAATATATTTTCTCCTTATAATATCTCCTGATTTAAAATACAGGGGTTAATTAGCTATGGTTAATAAAATTTTAGCTGTATTAATCCATTTATTAACCCATCTTTTAATACTCCCCGGCATATCATTGTCGCGCCAAATGGCTGAATAGGCATAGTAATTATGCAGGCTTAACCCACCTGTTCCTATAACAGCTATCTGAGCAAAATATTATAAACCATTTTTTAACAAAACTATTTATGAAGGAAAATTTTACCATTTATGGTGGGCGCCCTGGTGCCCATTATGAGGCAAAATTTAAAAGCCTGGTACGGCAAGGTATCATGGGCTTTTTGCTTTTGCTTGTATGTTGTTCTTCGGTTTTTGCACAGGGCATTAACCGTACCGGTCAGGTAGCTGATGAAAAGGGACAACCGCTGCCGGGGGTAAGCGTTAAAATTAAAAACACTCCTACCGGAACCATCACCGGCGCCGACGGTAAATTCATCCTGAGTGTAACCAGCGGCCAAACTTTGGTGTTTAGCTTTTTAGGTTACACCACCCAGGAAGTTACCGTTACGACCCAAATGAACATTAAGGTGAGCCTCAACCCCAACGCCACCAACATGAGCGAGGTTGTGGTAGTAGGTTACGGTACCCAGAAAAAAGCCACTATTACTGGTTCGGTAGCCTCGGTTACCAACAGCGAAATTGTGACCACCAAAAACGAGAACGTGCTGAACATGCTCTCAGGTAAAGTAGCCGGTGTACGTATCACTCAAAATACATCTGAGCCGGGCTCATTCAGTAACGCGTTTGATATCCGCGGTTTTGGTACCCCACTGGTAGTTATAGATGGTGTCCCGCGTGATAATATTACCCGTTTGGATGCTAACGATATTGAAAGTATATCTGTACTGAAAGATGCCTCGGCAGCAATTTATGGTGTACGTGCTGCAAACGGTGTAGTCATAGTAACCACTAAAAAGGGAAAAAAGGGTACAGTAGAGTTAAACTACTCTGGTACTTATGGCTGGCAAATACCATCGTACATGCCAAAGCCTGTGGGGGCTATTGACTTCATGACCCTGGTTAATGAGCAATTGTTGCACAACATCAACGGAGGCCAGGTAAAATATACTGATGCCGATTTTGCAGCATACAAAAACGGCACTAAAAAAAGTACAGATTGGTATAGTCCGGTTTTTGCCAACAGCGCGCCTCAGCAACAGCACAACCTGAATGCCATTGGTGGTAACGAAAACACCAGTTATTTTGTAAGTATGGGTATTACAGATCAGGATGGCTTTTTCAAAAGCGGGGATCTGAACTATAAAAAATATAACCTCCGCTCCAATATCACCACCCGTGTAAATAAAAATTTAACCATTGATGTAAACCTGAGCGGTACGCTGGAGCAAAAGAACCAGCCTTATCAGGATGCCTGGTGGATCATCCGCTCTTTTTGGCGCCAGGTGCCAACCCAAAGCATCTATGCCAACAACAATCCGCAGTACCTGAACAACGGCGAGGTTGATGGCTCAAACCCAATAGCAATGGCCGATGCGGATATTGACGGTTATAAGCAGATCAATAACAAGTGGTTACAATCTTCGGTATCTGCAACCTATAATGTACCATTTGTACCCGGATTAAGCGCCAAAGGCTTGTATAACTATGACTATTACATGTCGAGCAATAAATTGTACCAACGGTCATACAACCAGTATAATTACGATGCTAATTCAGATACCTACAAACCCATAGCCAACCAAACGCCAGGTTCATTAACCAGGCAGTTTTATGAAAAGCCAACCAGTTTAATGCAGTTGTCATTAAATTATAACAAGGCTTTTAAAGGAGGGCACAATGTTACCGCGTTGGCGCTTTATGAAGAAAGTGAGCAAAAAGGTGATAATTTTAATGCCCTGCGCCAGCTGTCTTTACCTATAGACCAGTTGGCCGCTGGTAACGCGCTGAACCAAACAGCTACCGTAGATGACACCTATCCGTATGATTTTGTAACTAAATCATTTGTTGGTCGTGTAAATTATGATTTCAAATCAAAATACCTGGTTGAGTTTAGTTTCAGGGATGATGCCAGCTCTAAAAACTCGCCGCTTAAACGCTGGGGCTTTTTCCCTGGGGCGTCAGTAGGATGGAGGGTATCGCAGGAAGGTTTCTGGAAAAATTCAAAGGCACTGTCATTTGTTGATGATCTGAAGTTCCGTCTGTCATATGCCCGTCTGGGTGATGATGCCAAGCTGAATGCCTATCAGTACCTGAGCGGTTATACCTATCCGGCCAGTGGTAATAATAACCAAACCCCTCCAGGCTCCGTGTTTGATGGTACCTTTGTTAACGGCGCGCAAAGCCGTGGTATCCCTAACCCCAATATCTTTTGGTTTGTGGCCAACACGTATAACGCCGGTGTTGATCTGGCAGCTTGGAATGGCTTACTGGGTGTAACTGTTGATGTTTTCAGGCGCGACAGAAGCGGCTTACTAAACACCCGTGCCGATAATTTGCCAGGTGTAGTAGGTGCAGGCCTCCCACAGGAAAACTTAGATAGCGACAAGGCTCAAGGTTTTGATATTGAACTGAACCACCGCAATCACATTGGTAAGTTTAATTACTTCCTGAAAGGTACATTCGGCTATACGCGTACCAAATGGATAAGCAAGGTACATTCAACTTTCGGAAACTCACAGGAAGAGTGGCATAATAACAATACCAACCGCTACAACAATATTTTTTGGGGATATGGCGCGCAAGGGCAATATCAGAATTATCAGCAAATATTGAATAGTTCACAATTTGTATCGCGTAACACGGTTGTAGGCGATTACATTTTACAGGATTGGAACGGGGACGGCGTGATCAATGATCAGGACGTACATCCTATTGCGCAAAACGTAAGTAATAACAACTACAGCACGCCATCAACCACGTTTGGTTTAACCATAGGCGGCTCATACAAAGGCTTTGATGTAAGCACCGTATGGCAGGGCGCTACAGGTATCAACGTGTCATACATTGAGCAGTTGAATATACCGCTTTGGGGCGGCGGTAGCGCGCTGGGCATGTTCATGGACAGGTATCACCCAACGGATCCTAAAGCTGATCCTTATGATCCTAATACCGTATGGACACCTGGTACTTTCGCCCTTACCGGCTCAACCGCCAATACCAACTCGTTGTCAAATATTCACAGCGCCGCTTATGTAAGGCTTAAATCGGCAGAGCTGGGTTATACTTTGCCAGATGGTGTAGCGAAAAAAATAGGTATTAAAGGCGCCAGGATATTTGCCAATGGTTATAACATATTAACCATAACCGGCCTAAAATATCTTGATCCCGAGCACCCATCGGCTAACTATGGCTATTTATATCCGCTGGATAAAATTTATTCCATTGGTGTAAATGTTAAACTATAATCAAACACAGATCATCATGAAAAAATACACATATATCATATGGACTATTTTACTTTGCTATACAACGGCATGTAAAAAGCTGGATACGCTGCCCCCCAATATTGTTAACGATAACGACGTACTTTCAAACAGCGCCGGTGTGCAGGCTTATATGGCCCGCATGTACAGCGAACTGCCAATTGAAGATTTCAGGTATTCACCCCAAAGGGGCTTAAACTTTTTCTGGATCATCAGCCCTTTTAGCGCCGTAACCGGCGAGGCCTTGAGTCGTGATCAAAATAACGCCATGCAGGAAAGTCTGACCTTTGATGACAGGCCTACTACCTGGTCGCGTTGTTACACACTGGTGAGGGATGCCAATTATTTAGCAGAAACACTGCCTAAATATGCCAGTAACTTTACTCCAGCACAAATAAACGCCTGGCTTGGCGAAGCTCGCTTTATCCGTGCGGCTACTTACTTCGCGTTGGTGAAACGCTATGGAGGCGTACCTATTGTTGATAAGGTATTGCAATATCCGCAGCAAAGTGCCGATGAACTGAAAGTACCCCGCTCGTCGGAAGAAAAAGTTTATGATTTTATCTCTGCCGATCTGGATTATGCCTATACTAATCTTGACGCGAGCAACCAGGTAGGCCGGGCCAATAAATATGTAGCTGCCGGTTTTAAATCGCGCGCTATGCTGTATGCGGGTACCATAGCTAAATACAATACCATTAGTCTGGTTGATGGTACTGGCAACCGCTTATGCGGTATACCTGCGGCCAAAGCAGTTACCTACTTTAAGGCCGCTTATGATGCCGCTGTATTGTTGGAAGGCAAATACAGTCTGTACAAAAAGAACTGGGCCCCCGGCGATAAAAACGCGCAGTATCAAAACTATGTAAACATGTTTTTTGATGCTACAAGTCCCGAAAATGTATTTGTACGTCAGTACCACTACCCGGAATCGGTTCATGGTTATGATGCCTATAACGTGCCACGCCAGTTAATGGGTGCCAACGGTTACTCATCAGAGGTTAACCCAACTCTTAATTTTGTGGAGATGTTTGATGGCATCCCTAAAAATGCCGACGGAACCATTAAAACTACAACTGGTGGTAAATATGATCTGTATACCAACACAATGGATCTGTTTGCTAATGCCGAGCCCCGTTTAAGAGCTACCGTAATTTTACCCGGTGATGTGTTTAAAGGTCAGAGCATTGAGATACGCCGTGGTATTTATACCGGAAGTGCGGCAGGTGGTATAAGCCCGTTGCTGCCTCCGGGATCAACAGCTAATTATCCGACCACTAATATTGTGCAGTCGGCAAATGCTTCACAAACGCCCTACAAACTACCAAACGGAACAACCATGAACCCTGCCGGTTTAAGCGGCTTTTTCACCGGCGACGGAACCTGCTCTGTTTCGGGTTTCAGTATCCGCAAAAACCTGGTACCTGATAAACCAACAGCCGAAGTATTGGAAAACCGCTCTGACCAAACCTGGATAGAACTGCGCTATGCAGAGGTACTCCTTAACCGTGCCGAAGCTGCTTATGAGTTGAACTCATTAGGCCAGAGTGATAAAAATTACATGCAGGATGCCTTTACTGATATTAACCAGATCAGGGAGCGTGCCGGAGCCGACATGCTTACCGGTGTGGCCGATTTAAATAATATCAACATTATCCGTACTGAACGGAAAAAAGAACTGGGCTTTGAAAACAAGACCTGGTGGGATATGAGAAGATGGAGAGTTGCCGACAAAGAGCAAAACTCAACCATTTACAGAACGCTGATGCCTTTTTACGTAGCAGAGAGCGGTAAATACTTTTTTGATGCCCGTACCGACGAAAGAAACTCACGTTACACTTTTGATGTGCGCTGGTACTATGAACAAATACCTCAGGGCGAGATACAGAAAAGTCAGAATTTAATTCAAAATCCTGGTTATTAATATTTGAAAGCAAATGAAAAAGATATTTTATTACATAGCAATAGGCATGATAGTGGCTGCAGGCAGTTCATGTAAAAAGGTAGATAATTACGAAGCGCCGTCCCAAACATTGAAGGGGAGCGTGAATGATGCAGTTACAGGCAAGGGCATCCAAACAGAACAGGGTTCAGGCACACGTATTAAGTTATTAGAGATAAGCTACAGCAGTAGTCCTACCCCATTTTACATATCATCTATGCAGGATGGTTCATATACCAATACCAAGCTTTTCGCGGGTAAAAATGTGATCTCGGCCGAAGGACCGTTTGTACCATTGGTTCAGGTTGATAATACCGGCAAAACCATTGTTGATAAAAGCCAAACGGTTGATATTAAAGGTACCACAACAGTAAACTTTTCGGTTGAGCCATTTTTAAGGGTGGAGTGGATTGGTGACCCTGTTTACGATGCGACTAAAGGTACCATAACCGCGCAGTTTAAATTTACACGCGGCACTACCAATCCCGATTTTCAGCAAAACGTGAGCGATGTTTACCTTTTTGTAAATTCCAACAAATTTGTTGGGAATAACAATTACGATAACCGCTATTCGCAGCGCATTGTGTACAATGGTGCCGACGGTAACGCACAGGCTGGGCAAACCATTACGCTAACTACTATTGGTGGTGCGCTGCCGGGTAAAAGGGAGTACTTTTTAAGGGTAGGCGCCCGTATTGCGTATGGTTTGAATTATTATAACTATACCGATGTTAAAACGGTGACCATTCCATAATGACGTGGGAATTTTAAAGGAGACACATGTAATGTGTCTCTACAAAACAAATATTGTAGAGGCGCATCACATGTGTATCTCTGTAACAAAAATAATGTAAACATGCATCACATCTGTATTCCAGTATTTTTGAGCATGCTTCTGTATTTTGATCAATACCAATAATATCTATGAAAAACATTTTATTATCCTGCTGCCTTGTCGCTTCATCCGTTATCGGTTATGCGCAAAATTCAAACCCGGGAAAACTGCCGGAAAAAACATCTTTCCAAACCAGTAGTCCCTGGATACCTGAAATCGATGTACGGTCAGACATTGCCATTGTTTACGGTGCTAATGACCGTCCGGGCCTTACCTTTGAGCAAAGGGTACAATCCTGGCGCGATCATGGTTACCAGGTAAACTTCATGACCGGTATTGCCTGGGGCGATTATAAAGATTATTTTTTGGGCAAATGGGATGGCAAAAACCACCTCGGCGTAGGCCAGGTTACCATGAAAGGCGATACCATTTTCCACGGCAGGGATATGCCATATGTTGTACCCGATGATTCATTTATAGAGTACATGAAAACCGCGGTAGTAAAAAAGGTGATCAACGCCGGTATCACTACCATCTTTTTAGAAGAACCTGAGTTTTGGGCACGCGCCGGCTATAGCGCTGGTTTTAAAGCGCAATGGCAAAAATACTATGGCTTTCCCTGGAAACCGCAGGATGCATCGGCAGAAAATACCTACTTGTCAAGCAAGTTGAAATATCACTTGTACTATGAAACCATAAAACAGGTATCGAACTATGCTAAAGAATACGGGAAAAGCAAAGGCCTGAATATAAAAGTGTTCATAGCCACGCACTCACTGGTCAATTACTCATCATGGCAAATTGTTAGTCCGGAGGCCAGTCTGGCTTCGTTACCGGGTATTGATGGCTACATAGCACAGGTGTGGACAGGCACCTCCCGTGAACCTACGTTTTTTAATGGCCAGCGGAAAGAACGTGTATTTGAGAACGCTTTTTTGGAGTATGGCTCTGTAGTTTCTATGACTGCCCCAACAGGTCGTAAAGTATTTTTCCTGACCGACCCGATTGAAGACTGGCCGCGCGACTGGAGCGATTACAAACGCAACTATCAGGCTACCTTTACCGCGAAATTATTATATCCTATGGTGGCCGATTATGAGGTAATGCCTTGGCCCGAGCGCATTTATACTCACCCGTACAAAGTAGCCAACAGTGACACCAAAGTGCTGATCCCGCAATATTACTCAACCCAAATGCAAATTATGGTGAACGCTTTAAACAGTATGCCCGTATCAGGCAATAAGGTTACCGGTGTAAACGGGATTGGCGTGCTGATGAGTAATACGCTGATGTTTCAACGTTTCCCAACACATAACGGTTTTGAAGATCCGCAATTCTCTAATTTTTACGGGCAAACCCTGCCGTTGTTAAAACGTGGCGTTCCGGTACAAACGGTGCACATGGAAAATCTCGAATATCCGGCATCTTTAAAAAATATCAAGGTGCTGGTCATGAGCTATTCCAACATGAAGCCTGTATCGGCAGCGGTACATACATACCTGGCTAACTGGGTAAAACAGGGCGGCGTTTTGGTTTATTGTGGCCGCGATGATGATCCGTACCAAACCGTAATGGAATGGTGGAATACTAAAGACAACAAATTTACTGCGCCATCACAGCACTTGTTCAAGCAACTGGGCATTAACCTAACGGGTGGCGACCAGCAATTTAAAATAGGTAAAGGAGCGGTTTATGTGATGCGGGAAAATCCTAAAGAATATGTATTGGAAGCCGATAAAGATGCGAATTACATCAGTACCATAAAAAACGCTTATAAAAAAGATGCTAAAGCAGGCGGGCTTGCATTCAAAAATAATCTTTACCTGGAGCGTGGTCCTTATGATGTGGTTTCTGTAATGGATGAGAACACCGATACAAAGCCATACACCATCAAAGGTCCGGTGATCGATCTGTTTGATCCGCAACTGCCTGTACTTAGCGAAAAAGTTGTTAATCCCGGCGAGCAATCCTTATTATATGTGGTAAACCGTGTGCCTAACAAAAAGCAACCACAGGTATTAGCATCTGCATCAAGGATATATGAGGAAAAAACAGAGAATGGCAACTATTCTTTTGTGGCTAAAAGCCCGGCCAAAACATTGAATAGCGTACGTGTACTTTTACCGGGCCAACCCAAAGAAACCATGGTGACCGATAGTACAGGTCAAACCATCAGCGATGTAAAAACATCATGGGATGCATCGTCAAAAACCCTTTATCTGGGTTTTGCTAACAGCCCTGATGGTATCAGAGTGAATATCAGGTGGTAAACAATAGAACCAATTATATGTAAACCTCAAATTCAAAACCTTATGAAGAATAACCTCCTGCTGATGAATGGCCTGGCAGTTTTGCTGCTGTTGGGTGCCTGTCAAAAAAGTAACAATAATGCAATTAGCCAGCAAAATGCTAAAAAACAAACAATAAATGCTGCACCGCCATCTGATGGCCCGCGGGCTACCCTGCGCGGTATTGTTGAAAACGTGACCACGGCCGATGGTAAAATTTATAATGCCAAGGATAATACCGGCAAAACAATGGATTGTTTGAAGATCATTGCTAACCCATCAGGTGGTTATATTGGTGTGTATCATACCATGATCAATGGTTCGTTTAAGGTCAATGTAGCTTCATCTACCGATCTGCTGCACTGGACCTGGATCCGGGAACTTGCAGGCAGTAATAATGGCGCTGCATCACAACCCACTATTGCAGCTACAGCCACAGGCGGTTTTGTGATGGTGTGGGAGCAGGAACCCAGCAATCACCTGAAGTTTAGTTATTTTAACAGTTGGACAGATCTGCAGAATGGTGTTGTGGCCAAAACATTTGAGGCGCCGCGTACACTGTCAACCTGTGCAGAGGGTACGCCTAATATTTATTCGGCAAGCAGTACTTCTGTTGATGTCGGCTTTCATTACTTTGCCAACTGCGATGTTGACAGGCAAGCCCGGGGTACCACCAATTGGACAAGCTGGAACGCCAGTGCTCAACCACAATTTGATAACGCTATCCTGTATTGGGGTGTTCATGGTAACATTGGTGACCGGGATGGTTACCTTAAATTTCAAAACTTTAATTTTGGTTTGATTGAAGGGCAAGGCACCAAAAATGATTTTGGCAGCTGGCGCTGTTATTTGTATGATTACCAAACCGGCAATGCCGATAAACTGAACATTCATACAGATGGAGGCAGCCAGGCCTTTGCCAACCCTACTATTACTGCCTTAACTGTTGGCGGTCAGCCAGCATTGGTTATAACACAGTTTATACCATCAGAACTGTCGGCGAGTGGCGAGGCCGGGGAGCTTATCTATTATAAAAAGTTGTAATGATTATATCAAGGAGTGTATTGGATGTTGATACACTCCTTTTATCTTTACACATAAATAACGAAAAATTAAATTGCTATACAATATATAGGATTTACCCCGTATATTGCGTAGCTGGTAAATCGATTTAATGGATTTACGGCGTGCCCGAAAAGTACCCTAATTATCAATAATGAAAAAAATATTTCTCCTGGCATTTGCCTTTCTGCCCCTGATGTCATCGGCTCAGGTTGGCAGCACTACAAACCCTGTTGATTATATTAACCCGCTGATGGGTACCGATTCAAAACCGGCGCTGTCAAACGGTAATACTTATCCGGCTGTTGCCGTACCCTGGGGTATGAATTTCTGGACACCGCAAACCGGTAAAATGGGTAATGGCTGGCAATATACCTACAGCGCTGATAAAATATTAGGTTTTAAACAAACCCATCAGCCATCGCCGTGGATGAATGATTACGGCATGTTCTCTATATTCCCGGAAACAGGCACACTGAAACTGGATGAGTTGAAACGCGCGAGCTGGTTCTCGCACAAAGCTGAGATCGCAAAACCGTACTATTACAGCGTTTATCTGGCTGATTATGACGTAACCACTGAAATTGCCCCAACCGAACGTGCGGCTAATTTCAGGTTCACTTTCCCTAAAAGCGACAGCTCACATATTGTGATCGATGCTTTTAACAAAGGATCGTACGTGAAAATTATTCCTGGCGAGCAAAAGATAATCGGTTACAGCACCCGTAACAGTGGCGCGGTACCGGCCAACTTTAAAAACTACTTTGTTATTTACGTAGATAAGCCTTTTGAACTGGCATCTACCTGGCATGACTGGCAAAAAGACGGTGCATTGGAATATACTGGCGACCATGCAGGCGCAGTGCTTACCTTTAAAACTAAAAAAGGCGAGCAGGTTCATTTGCGCGTTGCCTCTTCATTTATCAGCACCGAGCAGGCTGAGCTTAACTTAAAACGCGAACTGGCTAACGATAGCTTTGATGTTACTGAGCAAAAAGCAAAAGCTGTTTGGAACAAAACCCTAAGCCGTTTAACAATTGAGGGTGGTACTATTGACCAAACACGCACTTTTTATTCGAGTTTGTATCGTATGCTTTTCTTCCCGAACAGGTTATACGAAGTTGATGCAAAGGGACAAACCGTACACTACAGCCCAATTAACGGCAAGGTAGAGCAGGGTTATTACTTCGCAGGCACCGGTTTCTGGGATACATTCAGAGCCTTATACCCATTCCTAAACCTGGTTTACCCATCTATGAATAAAGAGATGCAACAAGGCTTGGTTAATTCTTACAAAGAAGGTGGCTGGTTGCCTGAGTGGTCGAGCCCGGGTTATGCTGATTGTATGATCGGTAACAACTCTGCATCAGTAGTGGCCGAAGCTTATTTAAAAGGCTTACGCGGTTATGATATTGAATCATTATACCAGGCGCTTAAACATGGTGCCAATAATGAAGGCCCGAATGCTACAGGCCGTAGAGGTGTAAACTATTACAACACCCTGGGTTATGTACCTTATGATGTAAAGATCAATGAAAATGCTGCCCGTACTTTAGAGTATGCTTATGATGATTTTGC
>NZ_JBCECK010000069.1:6350-27128 GCF_039207105.1 Mucilaginibacter sp. | reverse complement strand
TCCCGCTTTTCCTTCTCTCTTATCTCCCTCTCAAGCGGGCTGCAAAGGTGCAAATCTTATTTTAATTTAGCAAGTGATTTTTCAACTTTTTAAAACTTTTTTTCAATTTGCTGATCTTCAAAAAACAACGCCCTTTTTCCTTGAGCGGCCACAAATGTACACACAAAACCCAATACCAACCAAGAGAAATTTTCAAATAATTAAAACAATTTTACAACTCACTGTAAACTAATCTCAAACTTAATAACAGATGCCCTTTATATCTTATAAATAATAGCATTTACCTAATTTGTATATTTGAAAAGTATATGAACAACCACCCATTTCCTGAAAACTTCCTGACGTTGTTAAGCGCAGAAAACGGATTTGATGAGCAAAGTTTCATTAAAGCCCATCAATTTTCGGATGCTCCTACCTCTATAAGACTAAACCCCTTTAAGCCTTCGGCCCAAAAAGCCGACGGACAGGTGCCCTGGTGTGCCGATGGTTTTTATTTAAACGAGCGTCCGTCGTTCACTTTTGATCCGCTTTTTCATGCCGGATGTTATTATGTACAGGAAGCTTCATCTATGTTTATTGATCATATTGTAAAACATATCAGGCAAAATAATACGGAATCTGTAAAGGTGCTCGACCTTTGCGCGGCCCCCGGAGGTAAAAGCACACTGCTTAATTCGGCCATCGGGCCCTATGATCTGCTGGTGGCCAATGAAATTATTAAAACCCGCGTACCTATATTAACAGATAACCTAAGCCGTTGGGGCCAGGCCAATGTAATTGTAAGTAATAACGATCCCAGAGATATTGGCCGGCTGAAAAGCTTTTTTGATATTATCCTGGTTGATGCGCCCTGCTCCGGTTCGGGAATGTTCCGTAAAGATCCGCAGGCTATGAATGAATGGTCTGAAGATAATGTAAACCTATGCCACCAGCGACAGGAGCGTATACTGGCCGACATACTACCGGCATTGAATGAGGATGGCTACCTTATATATAGTACCTGCTCTTATTCGCACCAGGAAAATGAGGATATACTGGATTGGCTTTGCCAGGAATTTGAGCTTGAAAGTATTCGTATACCTATATATAAGGACTGGGGGATTGTAGAAAGCCAGTCGGCACAGCAAAAAGCATGGGGCTATCGCTTTTATCCGGGACAGGTGAAAGGCGAGGGCTTATTTGCTGCCTGTTTACAAAAGAAAAACAACACCGGTGAATTGGGCAACTTTAAAAACAACATGTCGCAAAAAATAAGCAGCAAGGAGATTGATCAGGTAAAAATCTATATCAGCAATCCCGACAGCTTTTATTATTTTACCGTGAACGATGAATGGCTGGCTATTAACCGTACACATAAAGAAAGCCTGAATATTTTACAGCGCCATCTATACCTTAAAAAATCGGGGGTGAGGATTGGTAAATTGATGGGGAAAGATCTAATACCCGATCATGAACTTGCTCTGAGTACTGTTATTAACAAGGACGCTGTTTTGCAAACCCCACTAAATCACGATCAGGCTATACAATATCTGCGTCGTGATAACATCGACCTTAACCCTACTCAAAAAGGATGGAGCTTAATGACCTTTGAAGGCCATACACTGGGTTGGGCCAAGTTATTACCCAATCGTATCAATAATTATTACCCTAAGGAAATCCGGATATTTTCGCAGGAGGTCCCCCAGCCCCCTAAAGGGGGAACCATTTAACTCTAAGGGCATAAAAAAAGAGGCACATGTAATGTGCCTCTACATAAATATTTTCAAAGATTCCGATTTAGAGATTGGGGCTAATAGTCCCCTATAGATAATAGTACCAACGTACAGGCATATTCCGTTTCGATACCTTTTTCATTGGCCATACGGCGCAGTTCAGAATTTTCTGTGCCGGGATTAAATATAATGCGCTTTGGATGGGTGTTTAATATATAATCGTACAGTGGTGGTTGGTTTTGCGGGCCAACATATAATGTCACGGTGTCAATATCGTTATGAATGGTTTCGGGTTTTTCAATAGGCACGCCGGCTACTTCGCCCGTTTTAATACCTACATTTACTATAGTGTGTCCTTTACTTACCAACCTGTTGGCGGCCAGGTAAGCATATCTGCTGGCATCGGGTGTGGCGCCTAATACCAATGTTTTTTTGTCAGCCATTAATTATTCTGTTTAATAACGCTATCTGGGCCGAGTGGTAGATGTGATGCTGTATCAATCCGTTGATCAGCTCTTCATAAGTTACCCCAGTACCCAGTCCGCGGTTACGTTCATCATTAATCGGTTCATTCCATTGTTCCTGTGGGAATTTTTGGATGATACCAATCAAATTTACGTTAACCAGCTTTAAATCCTCAACATAATTCTGCCATTTTTGTTCGTCGGGTTTCCCGATCGGGGGCCAGTCGCCGCTGGTTGGTAGGCCCGATGGCAGGCCATTCATCCTGTCCATCACTTCTTCCGTCCAGGCTACCATATGCAAAACTATTTCTGCTACGTTGTGTACAGATCCGGGAGGCTTTTCATAAGCTGCCTCGAAGCTGATACCTTCTATTATAGTATATACAGGCGAGCCATACCAGGGATCGCCCGATAACACATTAGTTAATTGTGATGAAAGTTTTTCGGAAATACTCATGATAATATTTTTAAAGTTGCCAACGCGCAATTGATACCATCAATTGCAGCAGAAATAATGCCACCCGCATAACCTGCGCCTTCGCCGCAAGGAAACAGTCCTTGAACCTGCGGGTGTTGTAGGGTTTCTTTATCGCGCGGAACTTTTACCGGCGATGATGTGCGTGATTCTACACCTACTAATATCGCTTCGTTAGTATAATATCCTTTCATTTTTTTGCCGAAGGCGGGCAGTGCTTTTTGCAGGCGTTTGTGTATCCATTGCGGCAGCACCTCTTTAAGTTCGGTACTTTTGGTGCCAGGCAGGTAGGAGTTTACCGGTAAATCGGTTGACAGCCGCCCTTCCACAAAATCAACCATGCGCTGGCCGGGAGCAACCAGGTTACCTCCGCCGGCCACAAACGCGGCATGCTCTATCTGCTGTTGAAAATGTAGCATCTTAAAAGCGTCGCTATTATCACCTGCCACATCTTCCATATTGATCTGTACTACGGTACCCGAGTTGGCGAATGGATTATTACGTTTAGATGGGCTCCAGCCGTTCACCACAATTTCGTTAGTCTCGGTTGCGCAGGGAGCTATAATACCACCGGGGCACATACAAAAAGAAAATACGCCGCGATCATCTACCTGTTCAACCAGGTTGTAATAGGATGGGGGCAAATCTGGTCCCCGGTGTTCGCAATGATATTGCGCGCGATCAATAATTTCCTGCGGATGCTCTATCCTTACTCCCAAAGCAAATGGTTTGGCCTCTATCAGTATATTTTGATGATGCAGCATTTCAAAAACATCACGCGCGGAATGGCCGGTGGCCAGAATCACCGCGTCGGAAGTTAGCTTTTCGCCATTGGCCAGTTTTACACCTTTTATTTTGCCAAACTCTACCAGTAGAGCGGTTACTTTGGTATCAAACATGATCTCCCCGCCGGCATTCAGTATAGTTTCGCGCATGGCGGTAATAATCTGTGGCAGCTTATTGGTACCGATGTGCGGGCGGGCATCAACCAAAATATTTTCGTCGGCACCGTGGGCCACAAACATTTTCAGCACCTGGTTTACGTCACCGCGTTTGGTTGAGCGCGTATATAGCTTGCCATCCGAATAAGTTCCGGCACCACCTTCACCAAAACAATAGTTCGACTCCGGATTTACCAAACCTTGCTTATTAATATTGGCCAAATCGCGGCGGCGTTGTTTTACATCCTTACCCCGTTCAATAATAACTGGCTTTAAACCCGACTGTATACATTGCAACGCGGCAAATAAACCCGCCGGGCCGGCACCTACTATAATAACAGGCCTGCCAAATTGTACATCGGGATAATTGACGGTAAATATTTCGGGTTGATAAACCTCATTTAAAAAAACCTGTACCTGCATGCGGTAAACTACCTTACGGCCACGGGCATCAATAGAGCGTTTTAAAATTTTTACTGCCGATATGTTTTTGGGTTGGATATTCAGGGAAGCTGCTGCTAAACGGGTTATCACAGCCTGGTCTTCCTGCTGCCCGGGGGGACATACTATTTCTACTTCTTTGGTCATAAATAATGGCCGGGTTTTTATCCCGGATTAATGCAAAGGTAGAAAAAATCATCTTCCATCTCTATATTCAAAAACTCATCATAGTGAAACAAAAGCCCTATCCTTTGGGAGTAAAGCCCATCAAAAAGCAGTTTCACCAAATCAGACTGTTCATCGACTCACCCCGACATCGCTTCGCTTGTCGACTCTCTCTTCAGCTTCGCTGGAAAGAGGGTGAAAAAAATATTTTCTTTGCTCCTTTGTCTTTTTAGTCTTAATCAATTTTTCCCACCCTCTTTCCGCCACAGGCGAAGAGAGGGTGGTCCAGCGAAGCGTAGACCGGGTGAGTAAAACCGTCCGTCCGTGCACAATGACCGTCCGCTATCGAACAGTTTTAAACGATACTCAAAATTTATTTTATTGAAAATCAATAATTTACAAAATGGCATCTGTATTGGCATAGGCTCCATATAAAATTACAACACAACATGAATATCGCTGAAGACCGCTTAATGACCCTTTGGGAAGGATGTTTAAAAAACGACCGCAAGCAACAAGAACAATTATATAGATTATTAGCGCCAAGAATGCTGGCCGTGTGCATGCGTTATGCAACCGATAAAGATGAAGCGCAGGATATACTGCAGGAAGGTTTTATAAAAATGTTCAAAAACATGAATAATTTCCGGGGCGATGGCAGCCTGGAAGGATGGATTCGCCGTATCATGGTACACTGCGCCATATCACGCTATCGCAAATTAAAACCCATGATGCTTGTTGATGATTTTGCCGCCGAAAGCAATATGCCGCTAAGCAAATCATACAACGAGAATGGCCTGGAAGCAAAAGACCTGATGAAACTGGTACAAAAACTGCCAAAAACCTATCGTTCTGTATTTAGTATGTATGCTATTGAAGGGTACTCGCATCAGGAAATAGGTAACTCATTAGGCATGACCGAATTGTTATCTCGCACCACGTTGTATCGCGCCCGTAACGTATTGAAAGAGATGATCAGCAAGCTTACCTCGCGCGAACAACATTGTATGGCAGGATAAACTTTATCCTGCTTTTTCCAACTCATCTTCAATTCCCCGAAGTATCATCAAACACGCAAAAGTTCAGGCACTTCCGACCTGAACCACAAAATAGCAGATAACGACGCTTAATTTTTGAAGTGTTGTGTAATATTCCTGATAGCTTAAATGTTTTAATTATCTTTATAGACATGTATATTGCCATGTTGTCACTAAGCGTTAGCGATTGTAACAACGGTACGTATTTTGTAATCTAACGGAAAATCACATCTCAAAAAACATAATTAAATGAAAAAGCTATTATCTGTAATATTAATCATAACGGCAGCAATGTCATTAAGCTCATGCAGCTATAACAGCATGGTTAAAGGCGACGAGAACATTAAAACCAAATGGGCAGCTGTTCAAAGCCAGTATCAACGCCGCAGCGATCTGATTCCTAACCTGGTAAATACTGTAAAAGGCGCAGCCAATTTTGAAAAAAGCACCCTTACTGCTGTGGTTGAGGCACGCGCCAAAGCTACTGCCGTACAGGTTGACCCAACTAAATTAACACCGGAATCTATCAAAGCATTTCAAGCTGCCCAGGGCGAATTAAGTTCGGCATTAGGCAGATTGCTGGTGGTAACCGAAAATTATCCTAATTTAAAAACCAACGAAAATTTTCTGGGCCTTCAAGCTCAAATTGAAGGAACTGAAAACCGCATACAGGTAGCACGTCAGGATTTTAATACTGCTGTTCAGGATTTTAATACCAAGATCCGTTCATTCCCGGCCAACATAACCGCCAAAATGTTTGGCTTTACTGAAAAGGGCTATTTTACCGCCGAACCTGGCGCTGATAAAGCACCAAAGGTTGAGTTTTAATTATCATTGATTTCACTGATTGCTGAAATGATTACACAGATTATAAACTGTTGATATCAAAGTAATCGGTGTAATCATTCTTAAAATCAGTGAAATCATAACTATTATGCCTGTATTTAACGACGAAGAACAGCAGCGGATCCGTAAGGCTATTGAAGAAGCGGAGAACCGGAGTTCGGGCGAGATCCGTGTGTGCATTGAAAAAAAATGCAGCGAAGAGGTACTTGACCGGGCAGCCAAATACTTCTTTCAACTTAATATGCACAAAACCAAGCTTCGTCACGGGGTGCTTATTTATGTGGCTACGGTGGATCGTAAGTTTGCCATTATAGGCGATGCCGGTATAAACCAGGTTGTTCCACCCAATTTTTGGGATAGCACTAAAGAGGATATGATGCAGCACTTTAAATATGGCGACATTGTAGAAGGCATCATCACCGGACTAAAAATAGCGGGAGAACAGCTGCAAAAATATTTCCCTAATACCCAGGGCAACAACAATGAACTGCCCGATGACATTGCCTTCATGGATGGCGATTAACACTTAAAACACATGTTCAAAAAAATCATATTGTTCTTTAGCCTGTTGCTAAGCACTTTTGCAGTACTGGCGCAGGATTTTCCGGAGCGATCAACCACACTCGTTACAGATTATACTAATACCCTATCTGCAGACGATAAGCAAAAACTCGAAACTAAACTGGTTGCCTTTAATGATTCTACCAGTACCCAGGTTGCTGTAGTGATACTGAAATCGGTAGGTAGTTATGATATTAATGCTTACGGTGTAGCTTTACTACGTAAATGGGGAATTGGCCAGAAAGATAAAAACAACGGTATTCTGGTGTTGGTTGCCCTTGGTGACCGTAAGGTATCTATTCAAACCGGATACGGGGCCGAAGGTTCTTTGCCAGACATAATAACCCAGGAAATCATTCAGAATGACATCAAGCCACGCTTTAGACAGGGTGACTATTTCGGCGGACTTGATGCGGCTACCAGCAGCATAATCAAATACACCAAAGGCGAGTACAAAGCGGATAAAAAACAATCAAAAGCCGTTAAAGGCGGTGGTAGCGCTATGATACTAATTATCATCGTGATCGTAATACTGATCATTATATTCCGTAACCGTGGGGGCGGCGGTGGAGGCCGGCAAATTATTGGCGGCAGAGGTGCCGCAAGTCCGTTCTGGTGGTTTTTAGCAGGCAATATGCTTGGTGGCGGTGGCAGAAGCAGTGGCTCTGACTGGGGAGGTTTCTCTGGAGGAGGAGGCAGCAGCGGTGGCGGCTTCGGAGGATTTGGCGGCGGAAGCGGCGGCGGCGGTGGATCAAGCGGCAGCTGGTAAGCTTTGCAATTATTGGATTATTGATTTAATGAATTATTGTTTTATTTGAACGATAATTCACTAAATCGATAATTTAAACCCCTCACCCAATCAATAATTCAATCACTCAATAATTCACTAATTATTATACATGGATCTTACCTGGAAATTACTTTCATCTCATTATATACACAAAGGCCCTTGGGCTACCCTACGGATTGATAAATGCGAAATGCCCAACGGCCGCATTGTTGATGATTATTATGTTTTAGAATACAGCAACTGGGTTAATGCAGTAGCTGTAACCGAAAATAATAAAGTATTAATGGTACGGCAATACCGCCATGCTGCCGGCATCATCTCGCTGGAAATCCCAGGTGGGGTTATTGATGGCGATGAGTCACCTGTTGAAGGGTTACGTCGTGAATTACTGGAGGAAACAGGCTATCAGTTTGATGACTTTGAACTGCTTTGCACCGTTTATGGCAACCCATCAACTGCCAACAATCAAACTTTTACCTATTTAGCCAAAGGTGGTAAAAAAGTACAAGGTCAATCACTGGATGACCACGAGGAGTTAATTGTTGAGGAATACACCATAGATGAAGTAAAGCAGATGTTGCTGGAAAATAAAATAGTACAGGCCATGCATTGCGCAGGCTTATTTTATGGTATGGTAAAGCTCGGAGCATTATGATACTCCGGGCATTTTAAGAACGCGTTAACAGCTCCCAGATCTTAACTGCCTCTACTGCTTCTTTTACATCATGCACCCGCAATATATTAGCGCCCTTTATCAGGCTTATGGTATTTAAAACAGTAGTACCATTTAACGCTTCAGCAGCTGTATTTCCCAGCAAACCATATATCATTTTTTTTCGGGATATTCCTGCAAGTATGGGTAAGCCCATCATCTGAAAATCCTGCAAACGGCTCATCAAAGCATAATTGTGTTCCTGCTTTTTAGCAAAGCCAAAACCCAGGTCAATGATCACATCGTGAACACCCAGCTGCTTTAACTGATGATAGCGTGATGCTAAATAGTCAAATACATCCAAAAATACATTATCATACTGCGCAAGTTGGGTCATGGTTTGCGGAGTACCTTTCATGTGCATTAATATATAAGGCACCTGTAAGCGAGCTACAGTTGCAAACATATCGTTATCCAATTGCCCGCCAGATACATCATTAATAATATGCGCGCCTGCATTAATAGCAGCTTCAGCTACGGGAGCACGGAAGGTATCTATAGAAATCACCGCTTCAGGAAAAGCGGCAATAATAGCTTCAACAATGGGTAATAATCTGTCGGTTTCTTCGGCTACGGAAATATCCTGGGCACCCGGGCGCGAGGAGTAAGCGCCTATATCTAAAAAGGTGGCGCCATCCATCAGCATTTTTTCGGCCTGTTGTAAGGCTTCATCAACACCCTGCTTGCGGCTGCCAGCATAAAATGAATCGGGCGTTAGGTTAATAATGCCCATTACCTTGGGCCGGGATATGTCGATAAGTTTACCGCCGGCATTTAGGGTAACCTTTTTATGAAAAAATACAGACTCAGACATAAACGTCGAATTCATTAATAAATTAATAGCGTAAAGTTAATCTAACTTCAAACAAAGTTATTACAAGGCTAATATTTCAAAGGATTAATATCTAAATTTGGCGTGTGCGAAACCTTCTTGTTTGAAGGCGCAAAGATGGGACGTGAAGTTATGCCTGGCCCAGCCACCGCACGTAGACTCAAACAGGCAACACTTTGAATACATCATCAGAATACGACGCAGTTATTAACATTTGTAAGGGGCTTTTCATGAAAAAGACCCGTGATTACGGTACCGCATGGCGCATATTACGCCCCCAATCCATCACCGACCAGATATTTATCAAAGCGCAGCGCATACGCACACTCGAAGAAAAAAAGGTATCAAAAGTTGGCGAAGATATTACCGGCGAATATATCGGCATAGTTAATTATTGCGTTATAGCCATGATGCAACTGGAATGCAGCGCCGATACCCCTAACGAACTTGCACCAGACCACGTAGAAGGATTATTTAATGAGAAGGTGCAGGAAACTAAAGACCTTATGTTTGCCAAAAACCATGATTATGGCGAGGCCTGGCGCGATATGCGCATCAGTTCTTTAACCGACCTGATATTGATGAAACTACTACGCGTTAAGCAAATCGAAGATAATCAGGGCCTTACCGAAGCATCAGAAGGTGTAAAGGCTAACTATCAGGATATGCTTAACTATTCGGTATTCGCCTTAATTAAACTTGGAGTATAATATTACCTGAATGAAAAACAGCCTTATTTGGTTTTGCAGAATAGCGGTTGGCTTGCTATTCATTTTCTCGGGCCTGATCAAGGCTAATGACCCATTAGGATTTTCTTATAAGCTGGAAGAATATTTTGAGGTTTTCCACATCATGTTCCTGAACAGTTTTGCACTGAGCATGGCTATACTACTGTGCGCATTAGAAATGTTACTGGGTTTTGCATTACTGATAGGCGTTAGGGCTGTAAAAATCACTTGGGGATTATTGCTACTCATTATATTTTTTGGCTTCTTAACATTTTATTCTGCCTTTTTCAAGGTTGTGCAAACCTGTGGTTGCTTTGGTGATGCTATTCCGCTTACGCCCTGGCAGTCGTTTAGTAAAGATATGGTATTGCTGGTGCTGGTATTGGTACTGTTCATTAACCGCACCAAAATAAAACCTTTGTTTAAACCAAAAACAGGCGATAAATGGCTTATAGGCGCGGCCATTGTATCAATAGGTTTCGGTATTTACACCTACAACTTTATGCCCATTATCGACTTTTTACCTTACAAAGTAGGTGCTAACATATTGGATGAAATGAAAATACCTGCCGGTGCCCCGCTTGACGTTTTTGAGGTTACCTACAATCTTAAAAATAAAAAGACAGGCGAAACCAAGGTAATGAGCGACAAGGAATACCTGAGCACCAATATCTGGAAAGATGCTAACTGGGAAGTAGTGGGTAATCCTGAAAGCCGCCTTATCAAAAAAGGTTTTGAACCTAAGATCCGCGACCTGTCTATCCAGGATGGCCAGGGTAATGATTATACAAAAGAATTATTGAGCAATCCTTTTTACAGCCTCATTATTGTAGCTTATGACCTGGATAAAACCAGCGGTGAAGCCATTAACCGTTTAAATGCATTGGCTATCAACGCTACGGAAAATTATAACCTCCGTACGGTGCTGCTTACTTCCAATTCGGCCCAAAGCGCCCAGGCTTTTGCCAAAACGCACAAATTAGTTACCGAAATTTTTTATTCAGATGGCGTACCGCTTAAATCAATGGTACGTGCCAATCCGGGCGTGCTACTGCTCAAAAACGGAACCATCATTAATAAATGGCATTACCATTCGGTACCCACTTACGATAGCATGGTGAAAAAATATTTTCAACATCAATAACATGATCAGTTACCTCATCCGCAAATTATTTTACGGACTGGCGGTAATGCTGGGCGTGGTAGTGGTTGTTTTTTTTCTGTTCAATATTTTACCGGTTGACCCAGCTCGCATGACCCAGGGTCAGCGTGCCGACGTACAGTCATTACAGGCCGTGCGCAAAGAATTTGGACTGGATAGACCTATTCCTGTACAGTTTGCCTATTATCTCAATGATCTTTCACCCATAGGTATTCATCTGAATAACGCTGATGAACAACAGCGATATCATTACGCCAGGCTGTTTCCTATCAGTGATACAAAAGTTCTTGCTTTGAAATGGCCTTACTTGCGCCGCTCCTATCAAACCCGTAAAGACGTAGCAAGTCTTTTGTTAGAGGTAATTCCCAATACGCTGGTGCTGGCCACCACAGCTATGATATTTGCTATTATTATAGGTGTATTTTTAGGGATACTGAGCGCAGTTAATAAAGATACCTGGATAGATAAGCTGGCCATTAGTTTTTCAACTTTGGGAATTTCCGCACCATCATTCTTTGCAGGAATCATTATTGCCTGGATATTTGGGTTTGAACTGAGCAAGTATACAGGATTAAACATGTCGGGCAGTTTATACAGCTATGATCCCTTTAAAGGCGAGGTGATCAGTATCCGGAATTTAATATTACCCATGATCACGCTTGGCTTGCGGCCGCTGGCTATTATTGTACAGCTTACCCGTAATGCCATGTTGGATGTTTTAGGTCAGGATTATATCCGTACGGCCAGGGCCAAAGGCTTGGGTAGCCGCACTATTATTTATCGCCACGCGCTTAAAAACGCGCTTAATCCCGTGATCACCGCTATTGCCAACTGGTTTGCCTCTTTACTGGCCGGATCTTTTTTTGTGGAATACATTTTTGGTTACAACGGCTTAGGAAAAGCTACAGTTGATGCGCTGGAAATGTCAGACTTTCCAGTGGTGATGGGTTCGATACTTTTTATCGCTTTTATTTTTGTGGTGATCAGTATTCTGGTTGATATTATTTATGTTTGGATAGATCCGCGGGTAAAATTAAGCTGATATATTATTATGAAGTATTTTTTAGTCGGCTTTATGGGTTGTGGTAAAACCACCTGGAGCCGCAAACTGGCTGCCAAATTAGGCTACGAATTTATTGACCTTGACCATGTACTGGAAGCAAAGGCCGGTATGAGCATTGCTGAATATTTTTCGAGCTTTGGCGAAGATGCATTTCGCAAACTGGAATCGGATGTGTTGAAACAAACTGAATACCCTGAAAACGTAGTGGTATCAACAGGTGGTGGCTTGCCTTGCTTTTTTGACCATATGCAGTGGATGAATGCTAACGGCAAAACCCTGTACATTAAACTATCGCCCAAAACACTGGCCGACAGGCTGGAAAACAGCAAAACCATTCGCCCGGTACTGCAAGGTAAGCAAGGCCCGGAATTAGTTGAGTTTATAACCGGCAAACTCGCCGAACGCGAAAGTTATTATTTACAGGCCAGCAATATTGTCGAAGGGATTGATATGTCTGTAGAGAAATTGGAAGAAGCTTTGGGGATTAAGGCCATTTAGAATAATCAACCCGGTTATCTAATATCGCAATTACTACGATTTGATCTTGGTTAATCTTATAAAAAACAGATAATTGTTTGCTTAAGACTGCCCTACGAACATTTTTACCCTTTGAACTTAATGGATAAAGTTCAGGAAAAACTGTTATAACACGCTCAAATATTTGAAGTAGTCTATAAAATTTAGCTACTTCTTTTTGGGTAAACTTATACAATAAATAGTTTTTGATGGCTATTGCATCGGTATTTGAACGCTTGGTATAAACTATGGCTAAAGGAAAACTTTCAGGCATCCTTTAGATTTTTCCAAAACACATCTGAAGAAACTATCCTGCCGTTTTCAGCATCACTTATTCCTTCACCAATATGCTTTTTTTGTGATTCAGATAGGTCATCCCACCAATCTTTGTCAGTTTTAGCATTCCTTAATCCATCTAAAACCATCAACATGTTTGAATCTGAAAGCTGCTCAATCCATGCTATTAAATTTGATTTTGTTTTTTTGATTTCAGCTACTGACATAATTGAAAGTATATAAACAAATTTAACTATTCTACATCAAATAAACTGCGTCTTCACCTCCTGTTTCGGTCAAAACAACATCTACATGTTCTTTGATCACGGTTGAAAGGGCAACGCCTGCATAATCAGTAGTTACCGGAAAGTTCTTATGGTTACGATCAATTAGTACAACTGTACGCAACTTTTTCAGCGGAACGTCCAGAAAAACACCGAAACCATAAGCCAAAGTTTTACCGCTGTTCAGCACATCATCAACCAATATCACTACTTTATTGTTGCATTCCTGTTTATCAAAATCAATAATTGCCTGCAACGTACTGCTTTGCTTTTCAATCTCGATGGTTAACAGCTTGCTTTTAAATGGAGCAATTCCATCTAAAATATCTTTTATGCGTTGGGCAATGTGGTTGCCACGGGGTAATATGCCGGCAATGAGTATTTCTTCCTCGTCAAAGTTATCTTCCAGTATCTGGTAGGCAATACGATCTATCTTTTGTTGTATCTGCTGTTGGTTTAATATCAGGAGTTTCTTTTCGGACATGTTCGGATAATAAATACTGATGTAAATATATAAAATTAACTATCCAACAACTGCTTCAATTATTACTTCCCATACGGAAAATAAACAAAGTTAGCACCCTCGGGCACAACCACAAAAACGCACATATATTCGTTTGGGTTTTTGTAGCTGTTAATGAACCTATCTTTCAGCTCGGGTTTAATTACACCCCGCTCGGTAAATTCTTCAAGGGTTGAGGCATGTATACTCCATTCCGAGTTCAGATCATTTTTGTCCAGTATCACCTCTCCAAGTTTAATTTCATGCTGATGTGCTATAAAAATAGGGTATGATGAAAGGCCTTCCATCATAATTTCTACAGCTACCTCATGGATAGAATCTTTAAAAATTTTAAGATCGCGTTCCAAACTTACCAACGGACTATCCGCTGCCCTCTTCGGACTTTCGTTACCTTCGTTTAACAGATCTTCGGGTTGCATATATTGGCCGTTGATTTATTTTGACTCCGTTTATTTCGTTGATACTCTTGTGTCTGATTTTTTGTCTGAACCAGGATTAAACAAATTCAAGGATTTTTTGTCATTGTTCCTTTGTCCACTAATCCTTCTTCAGCACTAACAACACCACGTTCTCTACGTGTTGCGTGTGCGGGAACATATCAACGGGTTGTATTTTTACAGTATCGTATTTTTCTTTAAGTATCAGCAAATCCCGAGCCTGAGTAGCAGCATTACAGCTTACATACACAATTTTTTCAGCTTCAATTTCCATCAGGCGGTTTACCACATCTGGGTGCATACCTGCGCGCGGCGGATCAGTAATAATTACATCTGGTTTTCCGTGCTCTGCCACAAAATCCGCTACCAGCACATCCTTCATATCGCCAGCGTAAAATTTAGTATTGGTGATATTGTTGATAGCTGAGTTTACCTTTGCATCCTCGATAGCGGTTGGTACATACTCAACGCCAACCACTTCCTTTACATGGCCGGCAATAAAGTTAGCTATGGTACCCGCACCGGTGTAGAGGTCATAAACCAGCTCGTCGCCTTTAAAGCCGGCAAAGTCGCGGGCTATTTCATACAGGCGCAGGGCCTGGATGCTGTTGGTCTGATAAAATGATTTGGGACCGATACGGAATTTGATACCATTCATTTCTTCATGAATATATTCAGGACCTTTAAAAGCAATTACATCCTGGTCAAAAATGGTATCGTTCTTTTTTTGGTTGATGATGTACAGCAATGATGTTATCTCCGGGAAACCGGCATCAATAAAGTTCATCAGGTTATTCACTTCCTCCTCGCTTACATAAGCAAATACAACGATCACCATGACCTCACCGGTTGATGAAGTACGTACGATCAGGTTACGCAAAGCACCTTCATGGTTACGCAGATTATAAAATGAATAACCATTTGCTATCACAAAATCACGAATATTGTTGCGTAGATCATTTGAAGGCTCGGCTTGCAGGTAGCAATGCTTAACATCAAGTATCTTATCAAAACGGCCGGGAATGTGAAAACCCAGCGCGTTCATATTTAGGGTTTCGTCTTCTTTATTCTCGCCATCATATAACCAGCGCTTATCACTAAAAGTATACTCGAGTTTATTACGATAATAACGGTCGGCAGGGGATGGAACAATATCCATCATGCCATCTACATCAATTTTGGCTATACGGCCCAAGGCATCAGCTACAGATTTTTGCTTGAATTTTAGCTGACCCTTATAATCCATGTGCTGCCATTTGCAGCCCCCGCAGGTACCAAAATGTTCGCAAAATGGTTCAACACGGTATTCTGAAGGTTGTTTAAGCGCAACAATCTTTCCTTCGCCAAAATTCTTTTTGCTTTTGTAAACCTGTACATCTGCAACGTCGCCGGGGATGGCTTTATCAACAAAAAGCACAAAGTCGTCGGTTTTACCTACGCCCTTACCTTCTTCGGCAATATCAATGATCCGAACATCTTCAAAAAACTTCTGTTTAGCAACTTTATTCATCAGGCTGCAAAGTTAACCGTATTTATTTAATCCTGAAACGGTAGAAAGAAACAAGAAATAAGATGCAAGAATCAAGAGTGAAGAAATAAGAAGAAAGATGCAAGGGTCAAGAAACAAGAATCGAGATAACAATATTGGGATTAGAATTGGAACTAACAGACAATAAAATACCATGCCGCTAAAAGCGAGTTACTATAAAGTGAAAATACCACGTCAAGCAAACAAGCTCATGAGATAGGATACAAAATCATCTGCATCCATATCGGCTATGGCTATGTCAAACTGCTCATCAATCTGGTCTGAAAATTCTGTTAGTTCGCGACTCATATTAAAAATTTACTATGCTAACATAGTAAATTTAATACCAAAAACCAAGTTAGTATACGGTATTTTTTACACCTCTAATAATCCCATTGTACTTCTTGTGCACTGGTGATCATTTTTATCGTTTTAGCATATTTAAAATCCATTTTTCTTTTGTATGTTTCAAAAGTATTGCCACCGGCCTTGAATATCGTTTTATGAGCAAACCATACCAGGGTTGATGAGGCATAAAAGAAACAGCGATAAGCTGGCTTGCGCCAACTACGGGAAAATGGGTTTTTCCTCTCAAATATCATAGCCAGGCGTTCTGTTTGAAATGTGATGTGATATGCTTCATCAATTAAAATATCTGTACAGATCTCTTTTAACAAGCCGCATTCTGTAGCATCCTTTAACGATTGATAAAATATTTGTGCTGTGCTTTCAACAACAATAACAGCCAGCGTCCATATTTCCATACTTGTATTCAAGTATCTTACCCTCCGGAACAGACTATCGCCCCAATCTTTTTTAATACGTGGTTGTTCAATGCCATCTAGGTACAATCCCAGATTATTACCGTGTTTTTGTTCTTCCTTTATAAAAAGTTTTACGGCTTCTACATAATCAGGGTCGCTTATTTTATCCGCGTATTTGGTGGATGCTGCAATCAGGTTTCTGCCCTCTGATGTTTCTCCCAATTGCCAGGCTTGCAGGGATGGCAGTATGATATTAATTTCTTCGGGAGTTATTGCAGGCCTTGAATTCCAGTTAACTCTTTTTATAGAAGCATTTGCCTTGAAATGATTTATCCAATAATTACTTGCATGCATATTAATTAATTTAAAAGTTCTTTGTATTTCAAAGTTAACAATCAAAAATAAAGGCCCAATGGCCTAACTGAAGAAACTCTTCCTTTTTTATTCACTTTGTATTTCAAAGTAACAAAGAAGATTTTATGATTCCAAATAAATTATTCATCAAAAACTAAACCGAAACAGCCGCCTTTACCAGGTAAGGAAGGATCTCCTTTTGAAAAGAAACAAAATTCTTACGTACATCTGAATCGCTTACCGATGTAAATGCAAAACTGAACACGATGCTTTTACTGCATTTGATCAGGAAACGTAAACGCTGCTGGTAAGTTTCATGCTGACGGATGCCCGGTAGCTGAACAAAAGAAGCCATTAATAATTCCTCCAACTCGTTGGAAAGACTTTTTAAAAAATCCTGCGAGTTGGTTGATTCCCTGATAAAATCCCAGCCAATGAACTCATTACATATGGTATACGACAGTCGACAGGTTTTCATGATGAGGTTGTTTAAATATACTTCCTCATCCAAATCTGGCGTATTGCTTTGCACCAGATCATCAACACTAGCCTTAATGTAATCCATCAGCAAAATGTGCAGAACAGCCTCTTTACTATCAAAGTATTTGTAAATGGTAGCTTTTGCAATTTTTGCCTTCTTTGCAATTTCGTTAACACTCGTTTTATGGTAACCGAATTTGCGGAACAGATCCTGTGCCGCCCTTTTTATACTATCTTTTATTTTATCGGCTTCCATTTATTAATTAACAACTTGAATAGTGAACTGAGTGGTTACTACCTGGTATTGGCGAAGCGATTTGGTAGCAGGCGCTTTTACAGGCGTTCCATCAGCTAATGAAAATTTCGATCCGCTACAGGGATCGGTCACGGAAAATCCCGTGTCGTCAAGAGTAACGGCACACTTTTTTTCGGGCATGTAGCTGCTACATCTGTCATAAGCTACATAAACGCCATCAGGCCTCCTATAAATGATCAATCCCGAAACTCCGTAGCCATTAATTAGCACAGCACCACCCTGGGTATTTAGCTTAGCCAAACGCGGATCGGTTAATGAGGCCTGAAAATTTACCGGCAAACTCGGAACAGTATCCCCACTCTTTCCACATGAAATAAAACAAATACTTGTTAGTAAGATCAGTATGAGCTTCCTCATAACATTTCGGTTTGGAATTGTTTTAAGAAACGAACATCGTTCTCTGAAAATAAACGCAGATCGCGTATCACATATTTCAGGTTGGCTATTCTTTCCATACCCATGCCAAAGGCAAAACCGGTATATTTCTTACTGTCAATACCGCAGTTTTCTAATACGTTCGGATCAACCATACCGCAACCTAATATTTCAACCCAGCCACTGTATTTACACATATTACAGCCAGGCCCACCACAAATGGTACATGATATATCCATTTCGGCAGATGGCTCAGTGAACGGGAAGTATGACGGACGGAAACGTACTTTTGTACCTTCGCCGTATAATTCCTGCACAAAGTGATACAATGTTTGCTTCAAATCTGAGAATGATACATTTTCATCAACATACAAACCCTCTACCTGATGAAAAAAGCAATGTGCACGGGCAGATATGGCTTCGTTACGATAAACTCTGCCCGGCATAATAGCCCTGAACGGTGGTTTACCATGCTCCATCATCCTTACCTGTACCGATGAAGTATGTGTACGCAGGGCAATATCATCCTTACCGCTGTTCTTTTTAATAAAAAAGGTGTCCTGCATATCACGAGCAGGGTGCTCTTCCGGAAAGTTCAGTGCCGAAAAGTTATGCCAGTCATCCTCTATCTCCGGCCCTTCGGCCACCACAAATCCTAAACGTTTAAATATATCAATGATCTCGTTACGTACCAGCGAAAGCGGATGACGCGAACCAACAGTAAAATCATCACCTGGTAAAGTAAGATCCTGCGAGTTTTGAGTACTGCTCTCAGCACTATGCTGGTCTTTCAACTCATTATATTTAGCCTCGGCCAGTTGTTTAAACTGATTAAGTACCTTACCAAAGGTGCGTTTTTCTTCGGGGCCAACGGTTTTAAACTGCTCAAAAAGGTCTTTGATAATTCCCTTGGTTCCTAAAAACTTGATGCGGAATGCTTCCAGTTCCTCGGCATTAGCCGGCGAAAATGCATTAATTTCGGACGTATACTGATCTATTTGAGCTTGCATTGTATGATATATTTTAATTTTACTTTACCGGTAGTAAACCAGTCTAGATTGTTGGTATCTGCGAAACATCAAGATACCTCTAAGTGTGCAAATATAAAAAAACAGGACTATTATTTAATTACCGCTAATTCCTTACCTACTTTGGTAAACGCGGCAATAGCCTTATCTAAATGTTGAGTATCATGCGCGGCCGATATTTGTACCCTAATGCGTGCTTTACCCTGCGGTACCACCGGATAGTAGAAACCGATAACATAAATACCTTCATCGAGCATTTTAGCGGCAAATTTCTGCGCAAGCTTGGCATCATAAAGCATAACCGGTACAATAGGGTGTACACCCGGCTTAATGTCAAAACCTGCTTCGGTCATTTTTTTACGGAAGTATTGGGTATTATCCTCCAGCTTATCGCGTAATGAGGTAGTTTCGCTCAGCATATCCAACACCGCTATAGATGCACCGGTAATAGCCGGAGCTAAAGTATTTGAGAACAGATATGGGCGTGAGCGCTGACGCAGCATATCGATAATTTCTTTACGGCCCGATGTAAAACCACCCGATGCACCACCTAATGCCTTACCCAAAGTACCGGTAATTATATCTATCTGACCCATTACGTTGTGGTGTTCATGCGTTCCGCGACCGGTTTTGCCCATAAAACCAGAGCAGTGACTTTCGTCAATCATCACTAAAGCGTTGTATTGATCGGCCAGGGCACAAATTTTATCAAGCTGAGCAATGGTTCCGTCCATGCTGAAAGCGCCATCAGTTACAATAATGCGGTGACGCAGATCTTTGGTCGCGATTAGCTTCTCTTCCAGATCGGCCATATCATCGTGTTTATAGCGATAACGTTGTGCTTTACATAAGCGCACGCCATCAATAATAGATGCATGGTTTAGTTCGTCAGATATAATAGCATCCTGATCATTAAACAAAGGTTCAAAAACACCACCATTAGCATCAAATGCCGCTGCATATAATATAGTATCTTCAGTACCCAAAAACTCAGATATTTTGGCCTCCAGTTGTTTGTGAATATCCTGCGTACCGCAAATAAAACGTACTGATGATAAGCCGTAGCCATGAGTATCCATTACGTTTTTAGCAGCCTCAATTACTCTTGAATTGCCCGAAAGGCCCAGGTAGTTATTTGCGCAAAAGTTGATCACTTCCTTACCACCCTGAACTGTAATATCGGCACCTTGCGCCGATGTAATAATACGTTCTTTCTTATACAATCCGGCACTTTCAATATCAGCAAGCTCCTGCTGCAAAACTGGCTTTAATGTGTTATACATATGATATGCTATTTAAAGGGTGCAAAATTAAGCATTAACGGGCATTTGACAGGGTTAATTGAACCTTAATTATTTATTAAGTTCAGTTTATATCAAAAATTCTACAATCAAGCTGAAAGCCGAAGGCTAAAGGCTTAAAGCTTTATGCCTTCCGCTTTTTGCTTTGAGCTTTAGGCTCAATTATTTATCTTTGCGCTTCATTTAACACTGTTTGCAACAGTATCAATGGATTATGGCAATATATAACACACTACTGTACTATTGTTATTCAACAATAGCTGATGCGGAGCAATTTGCTGCCGATCATTTAAAATTCTGTAAAAGCCTGGGGCTAACCGGCCGCATTATTGTAGCTACTGAAGGGCTTAACGGCACTGTTTCGGGAACTGCCGAGGCCTGCAAAACCTATATGGATACCGTACATGCCGACGAACGCTTTGCCGCTATCGATTTCAAAATTGATGAAGTTGATACGCCTTCGTTTGTAAAAATGCACGTTCGTTACAAATCTGAGATCGTACATTCGGGCCTGCGCGACCCTGAGGTGATTAACCCACAACAACAAACAGGCAAACATCTGGAACCCAAAGAATTTTTGGCTATGAAGGATCGTGACGATGTGGTTGTATTAGATGTACGCTCCAACTATGAGCACTCTTTAGGCAAGTTTAAAAATGCGGTTACG
>NZ_JBCECK010000069.1:2840-6340 GCF_039207105.1 Mucilaginibacter sp. | reverse complement strand
CTTGATATAGAAAATTTTAGGGATTTCCCGGCCATGATCAATGAGCTGGCCAAGTATAAGGATAAAAAGATATTGACCTATTGCACCGGTGGCATTAAATGCGAAAAAGCATCGGCTCTATTACTGCACGAAGGTTTCCCGGAAGTATACCAGTTGCATGGTGGTATAATTAAGTACGGTAAAGAAGCCGGCGGCGAGGATTTTGAGGGTAAATGCTATGTTTTTGATAACCGCCTATCGGTTGATGTGAATAATGTGAACCCGGTAGTGATATCAACCTGCCGTAATTGCGGAAAAACCACACCCAAGATGATCAATTGCGCCAACCCAGAGTGCAATGAGCATTTTACCCAGTGCGATGAATGCGGCACCAAAATGGAAGGCTGCTGCAGCGATGCCTGTCAAAGCCATCCGCGCAAACGGGAATATGATGGTACGGGTTACTATGTAAAGGTTCCGCAGCCGGTAAATACGTTAAAAAAAGAAAAAATTCAGCTGGCTTAATAGCCGTATAAAAAGAGAGAAGCCCCGTGATGTATTCACGGGGCTTCTCTCTTTTAGTGAAAGGGTAAATGAGGAGTCCTTTAATTTTGCTTTATCTTTGTTGCCTTTTATTCCGGTACTAAATTGTATTTTGTTAAAGCCGATAGTTATTCGGCAAATTGTAACCATGCGTAAATCTGCCCTGATCCTGATATATTTTTTATGTACTGTTTTATGGTCTGCACATGCGGCCGACATTAAAAGTATTGGGGTGCCTTATGTTCAAAACTACACCAAGGCTACTTACCAGGCAGGCAATCAAAACTGGTCGGTAACCCGTGATGAGCAGGGCATCATGTACTTTGGCAATGCCGAAGGTCTGTTATCTTTCGACGGCAAATACTGGCAACAACACCACATGCCCAACGGCCTTATTGTACGTTCTGTTTCGGCCGATGGTCACGGAAAAATATATACTGGTGCTTTTGGTGAGTTTGGATACTGGCAGGATAATAACAAAGGCTTTTTAAGCTACAATTCACTCATTCACCTTGTACCTAAAAAATATCGTCCCATTAATGAAGAAATATGGAAAATATATATTGACGGCGATCGTGTGCTTTTCCAATCATTTGGCGCTATATATGTTTATGCTCGGGGGCGTATTAATGTCATAAAAGCTCCACAGCCATACCTGTTTCTGTTTAAGGCAGGCAATCGTATTTTTGTTGAGCAGGTATCGGCCGGCCTATTTGAATTAAAAGGCAGCAAATTACAGTACATACAAGGCAGCAACCTGTTGGGCAATAGCGGTGTACTATCTATACTTCCATTTCAAAACAACAAATACATTATTGGTACTGCGCAAAATGGTTTGTTCATTTACGATAGTATCAATATCAGCCCCTGGAACAACCAGGCAAATGACTTTTTAAAAACCTATCGCCTTAATAACGGCATTACCATACCCGGCAAATATTTTGCTTTTGGAACCATATTAAATGGAATAATCATTGTTGACACCGCAGGCAATGTGGTGCAGCATATCAACAAATCAAGCGGGTTACAAAACAATACTGTTTTAAGTTTATATACCGATGCCGAGCAAAACCTTTGGGCCGGCCTTGATAATGGTATTGACCGGATAGAGGTTAATTCGCCCCTTTATTTTTACTTTGATAAAACAGGCAAATTCGGTACGGTATATGCCAGTATCATTTTTGATAACAAAATATACCTGGGTACCAACCAGGGACTTTTTTACAGCGATTGGCTGCCCGATAAAAACCAGCTTTTCCAGTCATTTGATTTTAAGCTTATTCCAGGCTCACAGGGGCAGGTCTGGGATCTGTCGTTACAAGATGGCCGCCTGCTTTGTGGGCATAATGAGGGCACTTACCAGGTAAATGGCGGAACCATCACCAAAATATCATCCATAACCGGCGGCTGGACAATTAAAAAGCTAAACCAAAACTTATTGGTACAAGGTACCTATACAGGCTTGGTAATATACAAAAAGGACGTAGCAGGCAACTGGATCTTTAGTCACAGAGTGGAAGGTTTCGGCGAACCTTCCCGATACGTTGTACAGGATAACAAAGGGCAAATATGGGTAAGCCATGCCTATAAAGGCATATATAAGCTAACACTTAGCAGCGATCTGAAAGAGGTAACATCATCCATATATTATGATAAGCAATATGGCCTGCCGGGCAGTTACAATGTAAATGTTTTTGACCTGGACAACCGGGTAATATTTTCTTCCGATTCGGGCTTTTACATTTATGACGATATCACCGACCGCTTTTTTAAATACACACAGCTAAATAAAAAACTGGGCACATTTTTATCATCTGGTAAAATTATAAAGGCTATAGGTAAAAAATTCTGGTTTATTAATCATGGCCATGTGGCCCTTGCCGATCTTGCTGTGCCCGGTAAACTTCATATTGACACCAATAGCTTCACCGTACTTAACGGACAAATGGTGCAGCATTACGAAACCATAAACCGCATTAATAACTCAACATACCTCATTAGTATTGATGATGGCTTTGTGATATTAAACGACGGCGATTCGGTTTTACCAAATCAAATAAAAACCCCTCCGGTACTCATCCGTCGTATTGAAAACGTAACTGATAAAGTAACGGTGTTGAGCGATGTTAATAATAGTAATCGCACTATTGAAATACCCTATGCTCAAAACAACATACGCATTGCCTATGCATTGCCTTACTATAAGCAGGCCAAAATTAAGTTTCAGTATTATTTAGAGGGCTACTCCAGGCAATGGTCAGACTGGACACCACAAAGCCAAAAAGAGTTTACCAACCTTGATCATGGTACCTACCAATTCAAGGTACGCGCTAAAATAAATGATCAAAATGTATCTGCCATTACTACTTTAACCATTGTAGTGTTACCGCCTTGGTATGCGGGCAAGCCTGCTATAGTATTTTATGCGCTGCTCCTTATTGCCGCTTATTATTTGGTCAGGTATTATTATCGTTCAAAACTAAGGCGCCACCAGCAGCACTTACAGGAAAAGCTACAAAAAGAGAAAGAAGATTTTTTAAGGCAGGAAGCCATAGCCAACGAACAACATATTATTAATATTAAGAATGAGCAACTACAGGCCGATCTGGCCGGCAAGAGCCGCGAGCTGGCCAATTCGGCCATGAACCTGGTTTATAAAAATGAATTGCTGCTAAAATTAAGTGAAGAAATAACCCACCTGAAAGATAGCTCAGGGAAAAAATTATCCGACGATCAGTTACGCCGGATACAAAAGGTAATTGACGAGGGCATGAATGACGAGCGCGACTGGAACATATTTGAAAAGAGCTTTAATGAAGCACATGAAAACTTTTTCAAAAAACTCAAATCAGGCCACCCGGATCTGGTTCCCAACGACCTAAAATTATGTGCCTACCTGCGCATGAACATGAGCAGTAAGGAAATGGCCTCGATTTTAAATATATCACCTGTCTGTTATACACATCTCCTTTTATAAG
>NZ_JBCECK010000069.1:0-2830 GCF_039207105.1 Mucilaginibacter sp. | reverse complement strand
CTTTTAAATATATCACTGCGTGGGGTCGAGATACGCCGTTATCGCTTGCGTAAAAAACTTAACCTGGAACACGATAAAAACCTTACCGAGTTTCTCATCGAATTATAATACTACATCATTACCTCTCATAGCGCTAAATCGGGTTAGTGTAACCGCCCTTATCGTTGTAGTATGTACAATATACACTATACGTTTTTAATAAATTGATTATCAATTTATTAAAATTAAAAAACATAAGCATTTAGAAAGTGTTCTGTATGTGATGTATTAATGTTGAGTTTATTTTTTTTGTAAACGGATATTATCTACTCAGCTTTGCCTAAAATAATAAACCAATTATTTTCTAACTACACTTATTTAACTAAACACTATGAAAAGAATTTTTACTATTTCTGTGTTGGTGCTATTTTGTCTCTTTTTTGCTGATGCTACATTCGCCCAAAACACTACAGTAAAAGGTAAAGTTACCGATGCTGCAACCGGCGAAGCCTTAATTGGTGTGAGCGTTTCAATTAAAGGAACCACCACAGGAGCACAGACAGACGCTACAGGTGCATTCACCCTTCAGGCGCCACCCACAGCAACACTTGTATTTACTTATATTGGTTATACAACCTTAACGTTGCCCGTTAACAATCAAACTCAATTAACTGTAAAACTACAAGCTGAATCAAAAGAACTGGCACAGGTAGTAGTTGTTGGTTACGGTACTCAACGCAAACGGGACGTAACCGGTTCGGTAGCCTCCATTAAAGGCGAAGAGCTAACCAAGCAACCTGTACAAACACCAACCCAAGCCTTACAGGGCAAGGTTACTGGTGTCCAGGTTTTATCTTCGGGCCAGCCAAACTCAGCGCCAATTTTGCGTATACGCGGTACTGGTTCTGTACTGGCCGGCGCTAACCCGCTTTACGTAGTTGATGGTGTGTTAACCGATGATATCAGGAACATCAACAACTCTGATATATTAACCCTTGATGTATTAAAAGATGCATCGGCTGCCATTTATGGTGTTCGTGGTGCAAACGGTGTGGTAATCATTACCACAAAAAAGGGTAAAAGCGGCCCGGCTGTTGTAAGTTATGATGCCAACGTAGGTTTCAGAGAAGTGGCTAATCCTCTTCTGCTGGCTAATCACGATCAATATGTAGATTACCTGAAAGACGCTAACCCTACTGCAGACGTTACTGCTCCGGTAACCTTTCCGGGTACAACAGACTGGCTAAAAGCTGTTTCACGCAATGCTTTTACAACTAATCATAACATCTCGGTAGCAGGTGGCGGTGAAAACAACACTTACTTTATCAGTGCAAACTACCTTGATGATCAGGGTGTTATTAAGACCAATGGTTTTCAACGTTTCACCATCCGGGCTAACAATGATATAAACATATCTAAAAAACTGAAATTCAGCGAACAAATATCCTTAAGCCGCGGTGCCGAACAAACCGTTAAACTTAACGATATATATGGGAACATCTACAGGGCTGCACCTATTATTCCATCAATTATTGATGGTAAATATGGTAATACATCTGCCTGGGGCAACGTTGGTAACCCTTTACTGCAATTAGAAAAAGCAAACAACTTTACGCTTAATAACCGTGTTCAAGGTAATGTGGCTTTAGATTATAAACCCATTACCTCATTAACCTTCCACTCAGCCTTTAATGCCGATATCCGTTTCAACAATCAGAAAAACTACATTTACCAGTTTATCTCTGATGCTTCAACCTTTAACGTAGGCGGTGGTAATCAAAGACAGGATAACAGCTCATTATTTGTGCAGAATGATGATTCATATCAATATACCTGGGATAACACAATAACGTTCGATAAAACCTTTGGTAAACATCACCTAACTGTTTTGGGCGGCTTTGTTACTGAAAAATTCAAATCGAATTTTATAAACGGCACCCGCCAGGATGTACCACCCAATGAAGATCAATGGTACCTAAACCTGGGTAACCCTGATTTAAATGCTAAAGATGGCTTTGGTGGAGGCTTATTCACCAGGCAGTCATTTGTAGGCCGTGTAAACTATGGTTTTGAAGGCAAGTATCTGTTAAGCGGCTCCATCCGCCGTGACGGTAGCTCCAAATTTGACCAGCACTGGGGTAACTTCTACACCTTTGGCGGTGGCTGGGTAATTTCAGAAGAGTCTTTTATGAAAGACAACCACATATTCGATCAGTTAAAACTACGTGCCAGCTATGGTAAATTAGGTAACGATAATATTGATCAGGCACTATATATTATTACCGCAACCAGCAACCTGCCTTACTATTTCAACAACGGAACATTAAACTTAGGCAGCGTAATACAGGATATAAAAGATACCAAGCTGAAATGGGAAACCACTACTCAATATGACATCGGTGTTGATTTTGCTATTCTGAACAATCGTTTAACCGGTGAGGTTGATTATTACAATAAAAAAGTTAACGATGCTTTAACCAAAATACCTTTGCCCGGCATCTTAGGCGATCCGGATAATACCTTTATAACCAATGCCGCTTCATACAGCAACAAAGGTTTTGAAGTAGGTTTAAAATGGAGCGACAAGATCAATGATAAACTATCCTATACTATTGGCGGTAACATCAGCTACAATAAAAACAATGTAATTGGCTTAAATGGTGGCCAGGCATTGTTCGGAGGAGGTATCAACTCACGTACCGTTACCCGTACAGATAATGGTCAACCTATCGGCAGCTTTTATGTACTACAGGCTACAGGTGTTTTTCAAACCGCGGCCGAAGCTGCCGCAGCGCCTACAAATACATTTGAAGCCAATAAAGTGGGCGGCTTAAAATATGCCGATATCAAC
>NZ_JBCECK010000068.1:0-28489 GCF_039207105.1 Mucilaginibacter sp. | reverse complement strand
GATACATATTTTCATTTTATGTCTTTCAGCAATGTTTTTTGCCGGCAAGTCATTCCTGGGTTTTAGCGTTTATCACCAGCTTAGTGAAACAAGCGCCAATAACGTGCTAGTTAAAGTATTTGCCAAACGCAAACCGGAGTTTTTGGAAGAAGCTGCCGAAAGATCGGTGTCCATATTAAACCTGCTGCGCGACAAGGCGGACGACTTCCTGTTAACTTTTCATGCATTACTCCTTGCTTATGTTGGCTTACTACGATATCTATGGTTAGCGGGCAGGCATGATATGCCAAAAAACGTATTACCCCTTTTACAGCCAAAGCCTATATACCTCACCAGCTGCAAGCTTATTATTTGATGATCTGATGCCTGTTCGGTCTTTCTGCGGAACAGACCTGTTAAAACATCATCATTTACAGATCATTCAATTTACATGTTACGTTTTAAATTTGCCGGATGCCTGGCCTTGTTTCTGCTGGCATCCATTGCTACCCATGCTCAAGCCCCAAAAAGTTTGAGCTTGAAATACCTGCTTCAACGGGTTACCGAAGCAGCACCTGCTTTACTAACCGATTCATCGGCCATCCTCGTCAAAGATGCGCAGGCCCGCGAAGCAAGCCTCAACTGGCTTCCAAACCTTAAGCTGAACTACCAGGCAAACCTGGGCACCAATAATAATGTGGCCGGCCCTTACTTTGGTTATGGAATTGTGCCTTCAAACAATCGCGGCGTTCGCGATGAAAGTAATACAACCACGGTGTTAAGCAACCTCGGTATTGCATCTTTAGACTGGGAGGTATACAACTTCGGCGCTTACCACGCACAAAACCAGTCTGCAAGCGCGGAGGTGGAGGTTGAAAAAAGCCGGTTCGCGCGTTCAAAATACAGCCTGGAGACCTTTACTATTGAAAATTATTTACAGTTGATGCGTCTGCAGGAATTGGAAACCATCCAGTTATTCAATATTGAACGTAACCAGGAGATCCGTCGCTCTATACGGGCGCTGGCCCGCAGTGGTTTGCGGCCGGGTGTAGATACCAGTATTGCAGAGGCCGAACTTTCCAAATCGCGGTTGAACTATATCGAACTCATCAACCAGTCGAAACAGGTACGGTTGCAGCTTTCGGCAATCAGCGGCTTACCGTATGAAAGTATTATTCCCGATACCACCGCCGAGAGCAAGCTTTTCGCCCAATCGGCACAGGTAAAAATGTTTAATACTGATACGTTGAACCACCCGCTGGTTAATTACTACCGCTCGTTATACAACAGCAGCATACGACGCGAAGAAGTGGTTAAAAGCAGCTATAGCCCCAAAGTAATGCTGCAGGCCGCGGTGTGGGGGCGTGGCGCAAGTTTAGATGCCGAACAAAACTTTAAACCCCTGCACTCCGGTTGGGGCTTTCAGCGCGAAAATTATCTGGTTGGCCTTGGGGTAACTTATAACCTGTTTGATATAAAACGCAAACAGGTTAAGCTCAGCTCGCAGAAACTGGCATCGCGCTATGCGCTTAACAAGCTTCACGAGCAAAGAACCTTACTTACGGCCGGCGCAATACAGGCCGACGCCAATGTAAACACCGCGTTAGAACGCCTGAACGAGATACCTAAACAATTGAAGGCGGCCCAGGCAGCCTACCGCCAAAAATTTGCGCTTTATAAAAACGGACTCACAGACATTATTGAACTGAATGCCGCGCTAAACCTGCTATACCGTGCCGAAACCGATCATGTTTCTGCCAAATACAGTTATGTACAAGCCTTGTTTCAAAAAGCCGTTGCCGAGAACCAGGTAAGCACCGTTATAAACTTCCTTAATTAAACAGCACTATGTCAATGGTTACATCTGCGCTCAAAAAGCCGGTCACCACGGTTATTATTACCATCAGCCTGGTGATCTTTTCGGTGCTGAGCGCCCTTAAGATATCGGTAGATATCTTTCCGCAACTCAATATGCCTACCATGTACGTCATCGAATCGTACGGTGGTATGTCGCCCCAGCAAATGGAAGGCTTTTTTTCTACCCGTTTGCAAGATCAGTTCCTGTATGTAAATGGTATAAAAAGCATCACCGCTAAAAATATACAGGGGCTTACCCTGCTCAAATTGGTGTTTTATGAGGGCACCGATATGGGAGAGGCCTCCGCGCAGGTAGCCCTGCAGGTAAACCGGGCTATGAAATTCTTTCCGCCGGGAGCGTTGCCTCCGCAGGTTTTACGTTTTGATGCTTCCTCGCTGCCGGTTGGTCAGTTGGTGCTATCATCCAAAACCCGCAGCCTCAAAGATATTTATGATCTGGCCACTACCCGTGTGCGCCCCACGTTCTCGTCAGTCCCCGGCCTGTCTGCGCCGCCGCCATTTGGGGCCAACTCACGTTCGGTAACTATCAATGTAGATCCGGATAAAATGCGCAGCTACAACCTCACGCCCGACGAAATTGTGGCGGCCCTGGCCAAATACAATGTCATGTCGCCATCGGGTAACCTGCGCATGAACAATACCATGTATGTAACCACCATGAACTCCCTCATAAAACAGGTAGAAGATTTTGGCAATATCCCGGTGGTGAGTAAAAACGGTTCGCCAGTATTTATCAAAGATATGGCGCGCGTAGCCGATGGGGCCGACGTTACCGTAAGTTACGCGCTGATAAACGGCAAGCGTTCGGTATATATCCCCGCAGTAAAAACAGCCGATGCCTCTACCTGGGCGGTTGTGCAGGCGCTTAAGGCCAAATTACCCGATATGCAAAGTCTGCTGCCTGATGATGTTAAGGTGTCGTATGAGTTTGATCAGTCGGTGTTTGTGATCAACGCGGTGGAAAGTCTTGTAACGGAGGGTGGTTTGGGGGCCTTGCTAACGGGCCTCATGGTATTGTTCTTCCTGCGCGACTGGCGGAGCAGTTTGATTGTTGTGATCACCATCCCGGTATCAATTGTTATTGGTGTAATGCTGCTGGGCTTCTTCGGGCAAACCATCAACATCATGACGCTGAGCGGACTGGCGCTTGCTATCGGCATTCTGGTTGATCAGGCCACGGTAACCATTGAGAATATTCACCAGCACCTGGAAATGGGCAAAACAAAAAAGCGGGCTATTTTTGATGCCTGTCAGGAAATAGCATTCCCGTTATTGCTCATCCTGTTGTGTATACTGGCGGTTTTTGCGCCGGCATTTATGATGGAGGGTGTACCGCGGGCCATGTTCCTGCCGTTATCACTATCTATCGGTTTAACCATGATCGTATCATACGTTATCGCGCAAACATTGGTGCCCATCCTCAGTAACTGGATGATAAAGGCCGAGCAGTATCAGCATTACCAACATGGACAAGTGCATGCTCATGCCGGGGAAACTTTTGACAGCGAAGAGATGCAGCAGGTAGAAACACACCTGAACGAAGAGCAAAAGCATCCGGAGAAGAATGATCTTTTTGAGCGTATCAAACTGCGCTTTATGAATATTCTGCAAAAATGGATGCCACGGAAAAAGGGGATCGTTTTGGCTTATTTGGTGGGCGTGCTGGCGCTTGCAGCCGGCGGTTTTGTGATGATAGGAAAAGATATGATGCCCAAGCTCAATAACGGGCAGTTCCAGATACGGATCAAAGAACCCGATGGCACCCGGCTTGAGCGCACGGAGACCAAACTAAAGCAGGTGCTTCAAATTATTGATAGTACCTCTAACCACCATGTGGCCATCAGTTCGGGGTATGCGGGGCTTATACCAAGCAGTTATGGCGTAAGCAATTTGTATGTATTTAATACCGGCACGCATGAAGCAATACTGCAGGTAAATCTTGATGCAGACTATCATGTAAACATGGATGACTTTAAGGAAACCCTCCGCAAGAATATAGCCTATGCCATGCCCGAACTACGGATAACCTTTGAACCGATCGATATGACGGAGAAGATCATGAGCCAGGGCGCTTCAACCCCCATAGAGGTTACCGTTGCCGGTAAGGATATGGCGCAGATAGAGATTTACAGCAATAAGCTGATAGATAAGCTGAAACAGGTAAGCTACCTGCGGGATGTACAGATCAACCAGCCACTTAAGTTCCCGGTGGTGCAGATCACGTTGGACAGGTTAAAGCTGGCGCAAATGGGACTGAGCGTAAGCGAAATATCTCGTTCGGTTACGGCCAGTACCTCCTCCAGCCGTTTTTCAGAAAAGAACCAGTGGTTAGATGAAAGAGCTTCAAACACCTACCAGGTACAGGTGCAAATACCTGAGTATGTAATGAATAATATGGACGAGCTGCGCGAGATACCCCTGGTAAAAGGACAAAGCTCGCCGGTATTGGGGGATGTTGCCCAGTTTAAAACGGTATATGTGCCGGGCGAGTATGACCGCATGGGCCCCCGCCGGTACCTTACGGTGAGCGCGAACATTCATCAGCATGACCTGGGCAGCGCCACCACAGCAGTACAAAAAGCGGTGGACGAACTGGGCCAGCCTCCCAAAGGGATTGTTACCCAGGTGCAGGGCATGTCGGGCTTGCTGATAGATACCTTGTCGAGCCTGCAAAACGGACTGTTATTTGCCGTTCTGGTGATATTCCTGCTCCTGGCGGCCAACTACCAATCGGTTAAATTATCACTTACCGTACTATCTACCGTGCCGGCGGTAGTACTGGGTTCGCTGGCGGCGCTGCTGCTAACGGGCTCTACGCTTAACCTGCAAAGTTATATGGGCATGATCATGTCGGTCGGGGTATCGGTAGCCAATGCTATCCTGATCGTTACAAATGCCGAAAAACTTCGCATAGATTATCGTGATGCGGTAAGGGCGGGTGTAACCAGCGCATCCATACGTTTACGCCCCATCCTGATGACGAGTTTGGCAATGATAGTCGGTATGATTCCCATGGCTTCCGGCATGGGCGAGGCGGGCGAGCAAAGCGCTCCACTGGGCCGTGCGGTTATTGGCGGTTTGTTCGCCTCTACCATAGCGGCGCTTTTTATACTGCCGCTGGTATTTGCCTGGGTACAAAATAAAACTACCTACAAGTCGCCATCGCTGCTGCCCGATAATGAATCATTAGTTATTAATCACCAGGAACCCATCCTTTCAGATCAACATTAATATGAAATATCAATTATTTGCAGCACTGTTACTGGCTGCTACATTGTGCGGATGCTCGCACGCCCAAAAACCGGTTGACATGACCGAAAAAAAAGCAAGCGGAAAAGATAAATATGAAACCGGTACGGTTTCAGAACAAGCCTTGTCCAGTTACGTACGCCTTCCCGGCCAGCTTAAACCCTTTAACGAGGTGAATCTTTTTGCCAAGATAAACAGTTTTGTGAAGCAGATGAATGTAGATCGTGGCTCGGTGGTGCGCAAAGGGCAGCTGCTGGCTGTGCTGGAAGCGCCTGAGATGATGTCGCAAGCGCAGGCGGCAAATGCCCGTTACTTACAGGCGCAGGAAGCCGCCAACGCCAGCCGGGAGAAATACCGCCGCCTTAAAGAAGCGGCTAAAGAAGAAGGCGCCGTATCACCGCTTGACCTTGATAATGCCCTCTCCAAAATGAAGGCCGATGAGGCCGTGGTATTGTCAGAGCAGTCAAACGCGGCATCTATCCTCGATATTCAGTCCTACCTCAACATCCGGGCGCCGTTTGATGGCATGATTGTGCAGCGTAATGTTTCGGCCGGCGCGCTGGTAGGACCGGGAAAGTCCTCTGATCAGCCGATGCTGGTTTTACAGGACACCCGCAAGCTACGCCTGGAAGTAATGATACCGGAAGCTTATGTAGATAAAGTGGACCTGAAGCAAAAAGTATCCTTTGTATTTAACGCATTGCCGGGGCAGGAAAATAAGGCGTTCATCAGCCGATCGGCCAATGCACTGGGCAACCAGCGATCGGAGGCCGTTGAGATCGATGTACACAACAACGACCAGCGCCTTAAACCCGGCATGTATGGCGAAGTGAAAATACCGCTTATACTGGGGGCCAAGGCGCTAACAGTGCCAAATAATGCCATCGTACGCTCTACCGAGCGCCAGTACGTGATTACCATAAAAGAAGGCAAAGCGGTATTTGCCGATATTAAGGAAGGTATTGTGGGCGATGAATACACGGAAGTGTTTGGCAATCTGAAAGCCCGCGAACGCATCTTACTGCATGCCAGCGATGAGATCAGAGAAGGGCAATTGATCAATTAAAGACGATCGATTACCATGGATCTCGGCAATTATCTGAGTCTGCTTTTGATCGGTACATTTCATTCGCTTAACCGGGTATTCTTAATCGCTTTAGCGAATACAGAAATTAACGATAATTATCAGGTGATATTGGCCCTTTTTCTATCTGGCGGAGATTCATCTGTGGCGCAACTTTCACAACATTTAAACATGTTTGGCGAGGAGTTGGCGCAGGCGCTAAACCAATTAGAAAATGAAGGCTATATTGGCCGGTGGCAAAATACAACCGGGAGAAAAGACATCATCATTCATCTCACCGAAAAGGTCAGGCTTTTACAAAGCCAATTGGAAGAAATTATAGAAACAATAGAACAGACTGGCTTTACCGGGATTGATAAAGATGACATCAATAAGTTTTAGGTAACACTTTTGCGTGTAAAAAATAATCTGTAAATACGATCGAAAAAAATAATGCTGACTTACACAATTATAAACAGTATCAGGATGTAGCCTTTCAATAAAGTGATATTAAAAGGAAGCAGAACATCCTGCTTAATTAATAACCCTTAAAGTCCTTGCCTGTTAAACCCAGGCAAGGACTTTATTTTAACGTTTCATCTCGGTTATCCCCGATCAGGATTGCGCCTTCTGATTAGCGGCGATCGAAGCGGTTGACGTTCCGCTTGCATTTAGCTGGATAAGAACAAATTCATTAGGCTCAAGGGAGATATTGCCTATCTGTCCGTTCGTGGCCGGCGTCCATGTGGCCGTTGGGTAATTTGCAAGCGTGGTGCCGGAAGCTTTTCTGATATTCATCACATATCCTCCGTAGGCCGCGGGAAAGTTACTGAGGTTGACGGTGATCGTCCTTGCGTCAGCAGCCGAATTCCATAAAGCCATATACATGCCGTTTCCATCGGCAGTACACCAGGCATTAACGCCGCTGGCAATGCCGGTAATATTACGCCTGGTTACCGGCTGGGTGTTGAGGAATTTCATCACAGCATTCATCATGGGTTTGCCATAGGCCCCGGTGAACAGGCAGTACCCGGTCAGTTTATCGGCTTTGTTTAAAATTACCAGTTCGTTTTTCAGGAACTGGGTCATTCCGGCCGATGAATTATAACGGAGCGTAGGATCACTTATGCCTGCGTCAAAGTCATAACGGTTAAATATCAGCTTTTTTCCGGCAGTAGAAGAATGAGCATTTAGCCGGGCAACCGCTTCGTCAATAACAACCTGATTTTTCTCTCCCTTATAATTCTGGATAGAGAACAGATCAATAGGAACACCATTGTTATGCAATGCAGCGGTTGCCCGTGCGTAACCTGCTTGGTCCTGATTCAGTTGAATACCCGCAACCGAACCTATGGCTCCGTTCTTTATCTTTTGCGCCAGAGGCTTAAAAGCCAAAGCGTAATCGTCTATATTATCTTCTGTACCTGCCGGCGTTTGCACACCATTAGGGTACCCAACGGTATGGCTGGGTTCCTGGTGACCTGCCCAAATAATATTATTGGCGTTTGTACCGTCTTTGATCGCCTTCATCCACAAGTAAACGGCATCAGCCGCGGCGTTATAACTTGCCGGGGCAGGCAACGCGTAAAACCTCGCCGACTGATGAAACTGCCTGGTTGCATCAAGCGGGAAGAGTTGCGTAACCGACCCATCATTGTTTCCCTGCACCGGAGTACCAGCGGCCTGTATGATCATGCGCAGATTTTGGTTTTTCGCCTCATTGCAAATACTCAGGAAATTGGGATTTACCGACACGCTTAAAACGCCGCCAACAGTTCTGAACTCCTCCGGTTGCGGTTCGCCGCCAAAGTATGCCGGTCCTATAGAACGATAGCTTTTATAATAATTGCTGCCTGTGTAAGCTGCGTTGAATTGATTAAGGTCGCGTGGTAAACAAACCAGTTTACACCCCAACGCATTGTATCCAGCCAAATCATTCATAATATTGGTATTCTTTAAAGCAATAACGTCGCGAAGTATATAGCCGCGAAGCATGCTTGCACTGGGATAACCGGCAGGTGCGCTGTAATCTATAGCAAGTGTTACCGGGACTACCGCATTGGTAGATACTTTCCGGACGGGCTCATCATCAGCAGCGCCCCCTGTTTTTTTACACCCATTTGTGAAGATCAAAAAGGCCGCGAACAGCGTGCCGTTCAATAACAGTTTAGCATTTCTCATAATAATTGGTTTTATTGGTTTATGACTTAATTATTCAAGCTGTAATTGATTATGCAGGTCTTTTAGAACCGTTGCCGGTATCTTCATAACTTTTCGGTCATAAGTGATCAATCCGTTCACCTCCCCTTCTACATCAATAGTTTGGGTATACACCGCGGCCGAAAGACCCTTATTTTTTTTCATATTGAGTATCTGCGCAAATTTTAGTTTATAGTGTTTTAAAAGCTCTGCCTGGGTTTGGTAGGTTTGATAACCCCAGTTTCGCATTGCCGGGTTCCACAAGTGCCCTTTTACAGGCCAGCCAATGCCTCCAAACTCGCCTATCACCGCGGCCCGTTCTTTACCGGCGGGAGGAATATCAAGTGTGGGCTGATAGGTATGCAGATCGGTGAGATCTCCGGCCGGACGGAGTGACCAGCCACTAATGGCGTCGGTAAGCCTGGTTGGGTCAAGCGCCTTTACGGTGTTGGCTATACGTTCTGTAGCATACTGCCCCCAGCCTTCGTTTAAGGGCACCCAGGTAACAATGCTTGGCGAGTTGTAATGCTGATCTATCATGCGCCTTAATTCCCATTCAAATTGAGCAGTGCTTTCGGATTCCCGGTTCAGATCAGGCTCATCTTTAGCAAGGTGTTGCAGGTGGATAGGCTTTTTGCCTCCGTTATTGGTATCGATACCCATCCCCGAAGGCATATCCTGCCAAACCAGCATTCCCAACCTGTCGCAATCGTAATACCAGCGATCTGGCTCAACCTTAATATGTTTACGGATCATGTTGAAGCCCATTTCTTTGGTTTTAATGATATCGAAAGCCATCGCTTCTTCAGACGGGGGCGTGTGAAGACCATCCGGCCACCACCCCTGGTCAAGGGTGCCATACTGAAACACCGGTTTATTATTCAGCATGATCTGCTGGATGCCATTTACCATGCCCAAACTTATCTTCCGCATCCCGAAATAGCTCTTTATTACATCTACCACCTGTCCGCTGCTGTCTGTGAGTGTCAGGGTTAAATCGTACAAAAACGGATCATTGGGAGACCATAGGTGGGGCTTGGCAAGCGCAATAACGCTTTCTTTATTAACCTCAGTTTTGCCTTCGGCGATGATTTTACCGGCTGTAGAAACCTTAATACTTACCTGATAAGATGGACGTAATGGCTGATTACTGAGCGGGATGATCTGCACAGTATTACGATCTACATCCGGCGTAATACGCAATTCGCTTAGCCAGCCTTGTTTCGGCACGGCCTCCAGCCAAACTGTTTGCCAAATTCCGCTGACGGGCGTATACCATATTCCCTGTTGCGGCAATTGCTGTTTTCCGCGTGCTTGCGTGCCGGTACTTGTAGGGTCATCTACCGCTACCAATACTTCATTGCTGCCCGAATTTGACAGGTATGGTGTGATGTCAAATGTAAAACGGTCATAACCGCCTTTATGTGAACCAACATAAGCACCGTTTACCCACACGGCTGCTGACCAGTCTACCGCGTCGAAATTGAGTAATACATTACGATTACCCCAGTTTTTGGGTACTACAAAAGTGCGTTTGTAATATAAGCGGTCTTCGGGCCCGAAAGATTTAGCTACACCCGAGAGTGAAGATTCGATACAAAAGGGCACAAGTATTTTGCCCTCGTATTTGACCGGGGCGGGTAAATTTTTTGCCTGAACAATGTATTCCCAAAGGCCATTCAGGTTCAGCCAGTGTTCCCGTTGTAACTGAGGCCGCGGATATTGCTGCCATGTATTCGCGGGGCTTACCTTTAAGGCCCATTCGGTGGTTAGTTTACCTGGTTTGATCGCCCATTGCGCGTACGCAGGCAATGTGCCTATCATTGCCAGAATGAAAAGCATGTAGCTGTTTCTTTTCATGTTAAGAAAGTAGTTATATGGTTATTTTTTTAAAATGCGTCCTTTAATAAGGTACAGACCACCTTTGTGAGCCGTGGTTGATGTAATGGCCAGCAGCGTGCCGTTCCGCAAAACGGTCAGCGCGTTCCATTGTGTCGAATTTTGTACATCTGTTGGCAAAGGGGTACTTTCGTTACCGCTTGCAAGCAATTCGCTGTTAAGCGTACGTACCTTCAAGAGTTCTTTTTTAGCGGTCCGACCCTTCCGGTCCTGGTAGCTGATGAGCGGCATGCCCGAAGCTGACAATACCAGGTAAGGAGCTCCTGCATATTGTTCTGCGGGCATATCAGGTATTACGTGTATCCGTCGCGGATCACCATCACCTACAAAACCGCCTTTCCAATTGTCATTAAGAGGTGTTTTGATGATAACAGGCTGTAAAACATGTACGCCGCCATGGTTTTCCTCTATCGCAACCAGTATCATTCTCTGCCGCGCATCAAGAACCGGTACCGGCATACCATCCCTACCCTTTTTTGCAAAGCTGACGGTCTCGCTGGCCTTGGTCCATGTTTTACCGCCATCAAAAGAACGCAGCAGGGATATTTCCTGCTCATTTGTTTCGGGATAGGGCTTTTCATTAGCAAAATAACATTGCAATTCGCCGCCGGGAAGCTGTAAAAACGCAGGCTCCCAGCAACCGGTGCCATTGGTATTACCTGCCTGGTAAATAAGCTGCGGGGAAGACCATGATCTACCGCCATCTGTGCTGCGTTTAACTATAATAGCATAAGTGAATTGTTTTCCGGTAAAAGCAGGTTTTACCCGCCTGTTCACGCCCATTACCAGCGCACCATCAGCCAGTTCAATAAGTTCGGTATTAGCAAAACTATATTCGGTTGTACCTTCAAAAACAAGGCGCTCGTTATGCCAGGTATTACCGCCATTATCGCTAAATTTAATATACGCATTGCCGCCTCTGGAGTAAACCGCGCTTAGGGTTCCGTTCGTTAATTCTTTTACGCGGCCATAGTTGCCATCTGCAATTTTAACAGGATTTTCACTATCCCAAAGTATCTCCGTTTCGCGCCCTATGTCTTGAGCGTCAGCACTAATCAACAGCAAAAAAGTGCAAAAAAAAAGTAAAGTATATCGTTGCCAAATCATCGGCACAATAATCGCTGTTAGCGAATATTTACCGCCTCACGCATGTTAAATAATGAAGTACGTTTGTTAAAGTGCCCGTTATTATCAGTCATCCTGATATGGTTACGGCTCGTCAGATATTTTTATTTTCCGGATCGGGCCTGTCGGCTGATGCTCTGAAAGCGCCGGGGCTTACCTCATAATGTTTTTTAAACATGCGACTGAAATAATTGGCATCGGAATAGCCGCAATCATAAGCAACCTCTATAATGGGCAGTCCGTTCTTTAGCAGGGTAATGGCTTTTTTCAGGCGGTAACTATTCAACACCTGCGTAGCGCTCTGCCCCATCAGCTTTTTTAAATTAAGATGAAGCAGCGTACGGCTCATATTCATTTCTTCAGCCATTTTTTCAATGCTGAACCGGGTATTGGCATAGTGCTTTTCAAGCACAGCATTCAGGTTAACCATAAATTGCTGGTCGCGGTTATTTCTTGGCTTTTTTTCTTCTCCAAGGTGGCTTGTGTCCAGTAAATGTCCCCGTAAATTTCCCCGCGAAACAATCATATTTGCTATCAGCCGGTCAAGCTCTTTCAGGCTGAAAGGTTTTGCCAGATACAGATCGGCACCTACATCAAGGCCTGCTATCCGGTTATCTTCATGGCTTTGGTCTGAAAGCAATATCACAGGTATATGGTTATACCGGCTATCTTTTTTTACGTTCAGGCAAAATTCCAAACCGCTCATTACCGGCATCTTCACATCGCTGATTACGAGGTCGGGAATATATTTGGCAACCTGGTTTAAACCGGTTGCCCCGTTAGCAGCCTGAATGACCATATAATTGGCAGACAAGTGCCGGGTAAGAAAAAGCAATAGTTCCTTATTATCCTCAACAATAAGTACAGAATGTTCTCGCTTACTGGTTGGGGTAGCCTGAGTAGTATACAACTGTTCGGTAGTGGTTATGGGCTCGGTACCTATCACCTGTTTTTCCTGACCGGGTTCAGTATACACCGGGAAACTGACATGAATAGTTGTCCCTGCTCCGGGTCGGCTTATCGCCTCAATTTTACCGCTCATCATATCAACCAGGCTTTTTACCAGCGCCATTCCAATGCCGCTGCCACCGTTAGTTTGCTGACTGGTTTGAAAAGGTTCAAACAACTGATCAAGTTCCTGTTGCTGCATACCGGTGCCCGAGTCACTGATGGTAAGTACTGCTTCAGTTTGCTTTAACGATACCGCGTTTACTGTCAAGCCAACCTCGATGGTGCCTTCACCGGTAAATTTTATGGCATTTGATACGATGTTAAATACGATCTTCTCCACCTTATCCGGGTCAAAATAACATTGATATGAATTAGTTGCAGCGGTATAATGCAGCGTTATTTGCTTGTTGGCGGCCAGTGTTTCAAAGGATAGAAGAGTGTTTTTTACGAACGTTGAAAGATCCTGCAGCGTTAAGGTGATCCCGGCATGATCTGTTTCTATTTTACGGAACTCCATGAGTTGCTGCACCATATTAAACAGGCGATTGGCGTTTCCCTTGATAATAGGAAGTTCGGAATTTTGCCTTAGCTCCCTGCTATCTGCACTCATAAACTTCTCTACCGAGGCAATGATGAGGGTAAGCGGGGTTTTAAACTCGTGCGAAATAAAGGTAAAGAAGTTGAGCCGGTGCTGATTGATCGCCGCGGTTTTCTCTTTCTCTTTACGCTCTTCCAGCAATTGCATATCCTTTTGGTTCATAAACCTTAAAAAACGCGCATACCCCCAAATGGCTAAACCTATTAATAATAGGTATAGCACAAATGCTGTTCTGCTCAAATAAAAAGGCGGCGCAACATGGACGACCAGCGTTCGTTCAGGATTAACGGCTTTCCCGGCAATATCAAGCGCTTTTAAATGGAACACATACCGCCCAGGAGAAAGGTTGGTATAAGTGACCATGTATTTATTTTTCACCACATTCCAGCGTTGTTCAAAACCCTCAAGGTAATAAGCATAATTATTTTCGCGTACGTTACTATAGTTAAGCGTAGTATATCCTATGGAAAATACATTCTGCTGGTACCTTAAATTTATCTCGCCAACATCATCCAAACGGCGCTTTAGTAAGCCGTTTGCACTGGGGCGAACTGTTTGATTAAAAAGTTGAAACTCTGTGAACCGGACCGGGTTATCACCCTGCTCCGGGCGAATAGATAGGGGATCGAATATGCAGACACCGTTTATACTGCCAAAATAAAAGGTTCCGTCCTTTGCTTTCAGTGCCGACCGGAAATTGAACTGGTTACTTGGCAGGCCGGACCTGATATCAAAATTGATAAATGTATTTTGGCGCTGGTTGTAGCATGTTAGCCCATGATTGGTGGAGAACCACATTTTTTGTTGTTTATCTTCAAGTATACCATATACGTTATTGCTTGGCAACCCATTTTTCTTATTAAAAACGGTGAATTTTCCGCTGGCCTTGTTAAAAATACAAACGCCGCCGCCTATGGTACCAAACCATAGCTTGCCGGCATCGTCCCGGCAAACACTCACTACCTGGTTGCTTGAAAGTTCTCCCGGCGCCCCTTTTGACTGGTAGCGGATGATACGGCCTGATTGGGGCGAATATCTGATGATCCCGTTTCTGTTGGTACAGAACCAAAGTTCCCGATCGGCATCTTCCAGCATATCGTAAATAAACTCATGACCAAATATTTCGGGCTTAAACTCGCTGAATTCATTCTTCTCATAGTTAAAAACATTGAGCCCGCGCTGGGTGCCCACTCACAATATCTTACGGCTATCACGATAAATGGTATAAATATGATCATTTGATAAGGTATTCTTACTGTTAGCCCGGTGCCTGTAAATGGTAGTTGTATTAGTTCGCTTATTAAACCGGTGCAGGCCGCCCAAAAAAGTTCCTGCCCAGATACTTCCCGAACCATCGTGATAAATAGCGTGAACGTTATTTACAGACAGGTAAAAAGGTTTTGTGCGCGTGCTTATATGTTCAAAATACTGTTTCGCCGGGTCATAGATGGATATACCGCCGTCTTCGGTGCCTATCCATATCTGTTTGTTCTCATCCTCCATAAGTTGGCTAATGGCTTTACCATTCAGTTGCTGACTGCCTTGTCCGGGCAACAAATTTCTGAAACCGTACACTATAGAAGGCACATAGTTGATGCCGCCAAAATAGGTACCCAGCCATATCGATCCATCGTTGGAGGTAAAAGCGGCATATATGGCCTTGTCATTCAGGCTTTGCGGATCATTGCTCAGGGAGTGAGAATAGTGCGTGGATTTGCCAGTCTTCGGTTCAAAAAGATAAAGTCCGTTCTCTGTACCCAGCACCAGTTGCCCTTTTGGGCCGGAGCGCACTGCACGCACTACATTGCTTTCTGTGTTTTCCTTATCAGTAAAAGGCACGCGTGTAAGTACCTGGTTTTGCTGGTCAAACCGCAGCAAGCCATCGTTACTGCCTATCCAATAGTACCTACCCTGCTTAACAATAGAAAAATAGATGGTTTCGCGCTCATGCCGCGCTTCCGGTAATAGGCTAAGCTGTTGTAAAACCCGGCCATTTTCTTTCATAATCAATAACGAATTGCCGCATGCTACAAGCAAACATGCTTGGGAAAGCGCGGCAATAGCTGTTACCGGTTTGCTTTTAAAGCCTGGGCCAAGCAACTGCCGCAGCTCCCCTATTCTGTAAAGTCCGGCCCCGGTGCCGATGAAGAGATCCTTGCCGGTAGAGGCCATAGCAAGCACATTTACGCGGGCATTGAACTGAGTGCTGGCGATAACGCTGTCCTTAACCGGGTCGTATTGGTAAAGCCCGTTGCTGGTGCCGGCATAAAAGGTATCCCTAAAGGTAAACAGGCAATTGATACGGCTTAGCGGTATACCCGGTAAGGGATTATTTATCTCATAATTTTTTACCGTATGGCCGTCATAGCGGTCAAGGCCTTCGCGGGTGCCAAACCACACAAAACCTTTGGGGTCTTGCGCAATGGTAAAAACGGTATTGCAGGTAAGCCCGTTATCTGCGGTGATCTTCCTGAAGCTCATGCTTTGTGTAAAAGCAGACAGCTGTGTAATGAATGCGAGTAAAAGAGTAAGTGTAAAGCTTTTCTTCATGCCTGGTGACAATGATGGGACAAGTTCTGCATTTCTTTTATAACAATCAGAAAATTTAAGGCGATACACCCCCTGTTTAACTTTTGTACTTCATTATTTAACAATGGTACTTAGCCAATTTTAAGGTGATAATTAGTATTGCCCATCCAATTATGGCCTTCCGTTGAACCGGAAAATACATTAGAACCAATTATTAATTATATGAACAAAAAACTTTACTATTTTAAAAAAGCATGCTTGCTCTTACTGTTGCTTACGGGTGTGCTGCCTGCGGTACACGGCCGGCCGGCCCATGTTGCAACTTACGGATTGCGGCACGTAGCAGAAGAAATTACCGGTGTAATTACCGACGAAAACGGTGAGACGATGCCGGGTGTGACCGTGAAAGCAAAAAACAGCGGGACGGCAGCACAATCAGATAAAGATGGCAAATTTACCATCAAAGCAGCCATTGGCGACGTGCTGGTTTTTTCTTTTGTTGGCTACCAAACCAGGGAAGTAACCATCGCCTCAAAAAATATAGGCAGGGTAACCCTGGCCAGTGCAGCCATTGCTTTGGATGAAGTAGTGGCCATTGGTTACGGTAAGATACGGAAGAGCGACCTTACCGGTTCAGTAGCCAGGTTTTCTGCCAAGGATGTTGATAAAACACCCGTAACCTCTATTGACCAGGCATTGCAAGGTAAGGTGTCAGGTGTACAGATCACGTCAAGTTCCGGCGCTCCGGGTGCCGGGTTGAGTTTCGTGGTTCGTGGCGGCAATTCCCTCGGTTCAAACCAGCCGCTGATCATTTTGGATGGTTACCCTATTGACCTGGGGAATGGCAACCTAACTCTGGGCGCTTCGGCCGACATAGGTCAGCAACCCGGTGTTAACCCGCTGGCTGCGTTAAACCCTAATGACATTGAATCGGTAGAAGTGTTAAAGGACGCATCTTCTACCGCTATTTACGGTTCGCGCGGGGCAAATGGTGTAGTGATCATCACAACCAAACGCGGCAAAAAAGGTAAAGATCAGGTGAGTTTGAGCTATCGTACAGATGTATCCAACATTCGCAGAAAGCTGGCTGTGCTCAACACAAGTGATTTTATCAATTACGCCAATGAAGGTGCTTTGAATGACGGCATTGATTCGATCTATAAATCTGATGTTTTGCCAGGTTTACTGGGCGTTAATAACTATTGGCAAGATCAGATCTATCGTACGGCTACATCCAACACTTACCAGGTTGCGGCATCCGGCGGTGATGATAAGGGCCAATACTACCTGGGTGCTGATTATGCCGGCATTAACGGTATTGTTACCAATTCTAACTACAAACGCGGCAGTGTAAGGTTTAATTACGACCGCAAGGTTTCATCGGCTCTAAACGTAAAGCTTAGTATGAATGCCTCAAAGGCAACCTCGAGGCTTGGTCTCAACTCCGGACAAACAGGGCTGGTATCATCTAACGCCATATCGGGCGCCTTATTCTTCAAACCGCTTAATAACGGTACAACAACAGATGGCGAATCTGACCAAACGGTTGTAGATAACCCCATTACTGTTGTTAACCTGCTGAAAGATGTTACAGAGACCAACCTGGTTTCGAGCAACCTGACGGCCGATCTGAAACTGACCAAAGCATTGACAGCACGAGCCAATATCGGCGCGTACAATACGTCATCATTAAGACAAAGTTACAGCCCGCTGGGCACCTTTACCGGCAACCAGTTCAATGGTTATGCCTTCCGCGCGCAAAGCGGAAGGTTCAACTACCTCACGGAGTTTACACTCAACTACGCAGAGAAATTTGCAAAACACGCCATAGACGCGGTAGCTGGTTACACCTGGCAAAAGTGGGATCAAAAAGGTATGGGAACATCTGCTTCAGGTTTTCCTAATGATAACCTTAATTATGAGAATTTTCAATCGGCCAAATCACCGGGTACTACCACTACCCAGCACCAGCAATGGGCGCTGGGATCATACCTGGGGCGTATCAACTATTCTTTTAACGACAGATACCTGCTTACATTCAGCGGCCGCGCTGATGGTTCAACCCGCCTCGCACAAGGGCATAAATGGTCATTCTTTCCATCGGGCGCCTTTGCATGGAAGATAAGTGAAGAAAAATTCTTTAAAGATAATATCAAGGCCATCAGTTCAATGAAATTGCGGGTAAGTTATGGCTTGTCGGGCAACCAGAACATTGCCGTTGGTGGCACACAATCTACGCTTGGTACCGACGCGTATGTTATCAATGGCGCAATTGTAAAAGGCTACACGCAAAATAACATAGCCAACCCAGTACTTGGCTGGGAAGTTACCAAAGCGCTGAATATTGGTACGGATATTTCTTTATTTGATGACCGTTTACAGTTTACCGTAGAAGCATACCGTAAAGTTACCAATGATCTATTGATAAGTTTGCCTATTCCGGCTAATACTGGTTTCTCCACTTACCTCACCAATTCGGGCAGTGTTGAGAACCGGGGCCTGGAATTTGATTTTACTGCCAGGGTAATAAACCGGCCGCTCACGTGGACCATGACAGGTAATATCTCCTTCAACCGAAATAAGATGCTTAGTTTGGGCAGGTTGGGAGATAATGGAAACATCTTTGGCCCTAACTACCTCTCTGCCGGAAGCCAGCTTAACCAGCCCCTGCATATTGCCAGATTAGGTAACCCGGTAGGCTCCTTTTACGGCTATCGTATCAACGGCATTTATCAAACGGCCGAAGAAGTGGCTGCCGGGCCCGAGGCAGCCAGCGCCAAGCCCGGCGATTACAGATTTGTTGACCTGAACGGAGATAATACCATTACAGCTGATGACCGCCAGATCATCGGTAACCCCAACCCGCAATATATCTTCGGGTGGACAAATAACCTGGCTTACAAAAAATTCACGTTCTCTTTTTTCTTTCAGGGTTCAATCGGTAACGATATCATCAACCTGAACCGTTACCGCCTGGATGCACTATCAGGTAACAATTATAATGTTAGCCAGGAAGCCTATGACGGCCGGTGGACAGGCACCGGTACCAGCAATACCTATCCAAGGGCCCGTTCCGTTGCAGCTTATTTCAATACCCGTTTTTCTGACTTTATTGTGGAAGATGGTTCGTACGTAAGGCTAAAGAACGTAACACTTGGTTACACCCTGCCTGTTAAGAAAATACACATAATAAGCAATGCTACCGTTTTTGTGACCGCAACCAACCTGCTCACCTTTACCAAATATACAGGTTACGACCCGGAGGTAAATGCTGATTATGGTAGCGGCCTGTCGCAGGGTGTAGATAATGGTACCTACCCGCAAAGCAAAACATTCACTGCAGGTATAAATATTAAATTCTAAACAAGAAAATGAAAGCATTAAAATATATTAGCATCATAATTATGTTGCAACTGTTCGGCGCCTGTAAGCTTGATGAAACCATATATGATCAGGCTACGCCGGTTAACGCCATTAAATCACGCTCAGACCTGGAGTTTGCCATGATAGGCGTGTATACGCACTTAAATGCAACCCCTGGTTTTAACCGTGATATCACCTGGGCGCTGCATCCTTATGCCGATGACCTGTCATCAATAGCAGCTTTTGAAGCCGGTAACTGGGGTCGTAAAGCGCTCATCAACTCGGGTACACCGTTTGTTAACAGTGTATATGTCAATTTTTTTGCAACCATCAGGGATGTGCATGGTATCATCGATAATATTAACAAGTTAGATCCCGATGCGGACTATAAAGCAAAAATGATTGCTGAAGCCCATTTTATTCGCGCGTTTTGCTATTTTAACCTGGTTCAGTTGTACGGCGGGGTGCCGCTGGTAACCGCATCAGTTGATGCGGGTTCTGACTTTTACCAGCCGCGTGCATCAGTAGATGAAGTTTATGCGCTTATATTTTCAGACCTGGCCGATGCAGTTACCAATTTACCCACACGTACAACACAACCGGCTGCCGAGTTTTATAGGGCTACAAAAGGGGCTGCACAAGGCTACCTGGCCAAGGCTTATTTAACCTATGCCAATTATCTTGATCTGCACAGCAGGTCGTCAGAATCAGCCGCATATTATGAAAAAGCCAGGGATAACGCCGGCGAAGTGATCTCATCAGGTCAATACCAGCTTATTGCAGATTACGGCGCTTTATGGGATGTAAGCAAAGAAAAAGCAAGTTATGCAGAGGTAATTTTCGGTATTCCGCACATGCGCGACCCGGCAGATCTTACCCTATCCGGCGAAGGCGCTTATTATCCGGCTCACTTATTACCGGCTACGTATCCAAATTCAACCGGTTTGCCTACACGCGCCGGCAATGGCTTTGTGCGTGTTCAGCCCTGGTTTTTTGAATATTATAATAAAGGAGATTATCAGAATGATTACCGGGTCGAAAAAACCTTTCTTTCCGTTTGGATCGATGCAACCAATAAACGTCACGTTGCTTACCCGCTTCCTTTTGTAGCTGCCGACACCAAGGAGGCGCAGGCTTTTATCGTTAAATATGTTGACGGAGCCGGCCTGTCAACCTTCGGGCATGAGAATGACCTGTTCCTGCTCCGGCTATCGGAGGTTTACCTAATCAAAGCAGAAGCAGAAAATGAATTGAACGGTCCGTCTGCGGTAGCCCTTGCAGCATTTAACGCGGTGCGCGCCCGTGCGCGGCAAGCAAACGGCACACCACGCCTCACTCCTGCCGATGTTACTCCGGTATCAGCAGGTACAAAAGAAGATCTCAGGCTAAAAATATTTGATGAGCGTGGCCTGGAATTTGTAGCCGAATTTAATCGCTTTTTCGATTTGATAAGAATGCGTTATAGAAATACCGGGAAAAGTATGTACGAATATCAGTTTAGTACTTTCCTGCCTTCACTTACACCCGGTTTACCCAAAGTCGTGGCAAATGCCTGGGCCGGCGGTGCTACCGAAGCAACCAATATCATACCCTATAATGCAAAATACTTGCTGTGGCCCATCCCGGCAAACCAAATGGCCGTTAACCCTAAACTTACACAAAACCCTGGCTGGTAGGCAGCCGGAAAAATTAAGGTTATACAACTGCATATAATTATATTAACTTATGAATAAATTAAAAATCATCTCTACCCTCAGCATATTCTCAGGCATACTGGCGGGCTGGGGGCATCAATCAGCCCTGGCGCAGCCGGCTAAAAAGCAGCCTAATATTATCCTTATTCTGGCCGACGATATGGGTTTCTCTGACATAGGGTGCTATGGCGGCCTGATAAACACACCAAACCTTGATGAATTGGCGGCCGGTGGTATTCGGTTCACTCAGTTCTATAACGGCGCGCGTTGCTGCCCTACCCGCGCATCTTTGCTTACCGGCTTATATGCGCAGCAGGCAGGAATTGGCTATATGACAGAAAAACTGGGTAAAACCGAGGCCTACCAGGGTCATATACGTAAAGAAGTAAAAACCGTAGCCGACTACATGAAGGTGGTTGGCTACACCACTATGCAGGTAGGTAAATGGCATGTAGGCAATGTACCCAACCGTACCATGCCGATGGATAAGGGATTTGAAAAAGCCTGGACGCAAATGGCCAAGGTTGATTACTGGAACCCCAGTCAGATATATATTGATGGCAAGGTTGTTAAACCGCAAACTAAACCCGGCGATTACCTCACCGATACAGAAGGCGATGAAGCAATTGCTGACATTGATTATGCCAAGCAACAACAAAAACCGTTTTTTATGTACCTGGCTTTTAATTCGGCGCATTGGCCTTTGCATGCAAAGCCCCAGGATATTGCTAAATACCGCGGTAAGTTTATGAAAGGCTGGGATGCCCTGCAAGCCGATAAGATAAAGAAATTGAACAGCATAGGTTTGATACAGGCTATTGACCGTAAAAAGATCAAAGATCCGGCGCTACCTGCATGGACATCGTATCCAAAGGCAGATGCGTTCCCGGGATATCACCCGGTAACATCACCCAACCATGACCAGGACGACTGGGATCTGCAAATGTCGGTATATGCTGCCCAGATAGACAATATGGACCAAAACATAGGCAGGCTTGTTGCAAAGCTGAAAGCAGAAGGTATTTACGAGAATACCATTATTATGTTTTTGCAAGATAACGGCGCCTGTGCAGAAGCAATAGGCAAAAACGATGCAAACATACCTGGCACACCAGGCTCTTACGTAGCCTATGGTTTGCCCTGGGCCAACCTCAGCAATACACCATTCAAAATGTATAAACACTTTGTGCACGAGGGCGGTATCTCTACTCCTTTTATTTTTCATTGGCCCGCCGGTTTAGCCAATTCTCGTAAGGGCGCCATAGAAAAGAATAATATTGGTCATATTATTGACCTGGTGCCTACCTGTATAGATGCTGCGGGCGACTATTCAAAAGATAAATATCCCAATTTAGAAGGTCAGAGCCTGTTATCTGCAATAAACGGCACTACAAAAAATAACGAGCGTACCTTATATTGGGAGCATGAGGGCAACCGGGCCATCCGTTTTGGCGATTGGAAACTGGTATCGCGTTATGAGGGCGACTTTAAATATTTTATGAACTGGGGTTGGAAAAAAACGCCGCGTACCACCGAATGGGAGCTGTATAATATAAAAACAGACCGGTGGGAACTTAATGACGTTGCCGCGCAACACAAAGATCTTGTTGCATCAATGATCAAAAAGTATGGCGAATGGTATACCCGGGTAGAGGCTTTACCATTCATCAACCTCATCAAAGGTTCAAAATTTGAAAATAACGAAAATTAACATCACAAGCTTATAACAATATGTCGAAAAAAATAAGTCGAAAAGAAGCGCTGCAGCATCTGGGTACACTTGCCATGGCCGGTTTGGTTCCTGCCGGAGTAAAAGCCGGAGCATCTAAAAACGACCATCTGCCCGATGCGTCATTGTTGAAAGGTACACAACCTAATGGCAAACCTAATATTGTACTGATCATTGCCGACCAATTACGGGCTGACGCCTGTAAGCGTGAGGGATTTGCGTTGGATACTACCCCATTCTTAGACAGTTTGGCCGAACGGAGTACCTGGTTCAACAGGTCATACTGTGCAGCGCCGGCCTGTGTACCCAGTCGCACGTCTATGATGACCGGTCGGTTCCCCAGCGCTACGCGGGTCCGCTCTAACTGGAACATTCAGGATGTTAATTACAAGGCCGACCTGGTAGATGTGGTAAAAGCAAACGGCTATACCACTGCACTGATAGGCAAAAACCACACGTATTTAAATAGATCTCATTTTGATCATTGGGTAGAATATAACCACTTAGCGGAAATGGGCCAGGTAAGCGCGGAAGTGAAAAAAGTAAACGATTACCTGGAAAGTACCAACTTTTATTTTGATCCTAAACCTGCTCCTATCCCGGCATCAATGCAGCAGCCTTCGCGTATTGTTGACGACTCGGTTAAATGGATAGGCGATGTTTCGCAAAACAACGGAAAGCCATTCTTCCTATACATGTCAATTCCCGAACCACATAACCCCTACCAGGTGTCTGAGCCTTATTATTCAATGTTTCCGCCGCATAAGCTGCCCCCGCTGCAGGCCGGAGGAGATAGCCTGGCAAAAAAAAGCAAAAAGTGGCATGTGCAAAAGCAACTGATGGAAATGGGCTACCCTAATTACGAGAAAAATATTCCACGCATCCGCAGTAATTATTACGGCATGTTACGGCTGATAGATGATCAGTTAAAGCGTTTCGTTGGTTTTTTAGAAGAACAAAAACTGGCTGATAATACAGTAATTATTTTTGTGGCAGATCATGGCGATTTTGTAGGTGAATACGGCATGATCAAAAAGGGTGTAGAGGCACCCGATTGCCTTGCGCGTATACCTATGATATGGCACGGGCCGAAAATAACAGGCAAAAAAGAAGCGCACACGGCTCATGTTTCTAACGTAGACATTATGCCTACTATTTGCGATATGCTGGGGGCCGCCATACCCGAAGGCGTACAGGGCCGCAGTCTTTGGCCGTTGCTAAGCGGAAAAGCATATCCGGAAGCGGAGTTTGAGAGCATTATTGCACAGCAAGGTTTCGGAGGCTTACATGTTACCAATATTCAGCAATATGACCCCTATACGCAGGATGGAACCCTCACCAAAGGCAGAACCGAGTTTGACGAATTGAATACGTGGAGTCAAAGCGGTACGCTGCGTTTGCTACGTAAGGGTGATTGGAAATTAATTACAGATATGCAGGGCGATGGCCAGCTTTATGATCTTAAAACCGACCCGGTAGAGGTAAATAATCTTTACGGGCAAAAAGAACACGCCCAAAAACAGGCTGAATTGATGCACGACTTGCTGGCCTGGGAATTGCGTATGCAAGATCCGCTACCACATCCGCGCCCAACACCCAAAAGAAAATACGGTTTTAAGCGCGACCAGAGAAACTACTGGGCGCCTTATCGTCATGATAATAATATCCCGTTTAAAAAAGGTTAGAAAATTACTATCCGAATAGCTTTTACAATATCATTTCAATACTGGTAATATTCATAATAACTGAATTATTAAATATTGAAGATTTTAAGGGCATAAAAATGATATTTGATTCGATGTTCCCCGAAAAATTTTAATTGAAAATTTGTATTATCGAAACGCTCGGGGCAACGGAGTGTCCTGAGTTATACATCAGATCAGCAATAAGTTACAAAAAAAAGAAGGGCAAGCGATATAAAATCATGCTTGCCCACTTTTGTGCGCCCACCTGGGCTCGAACCAGGGACCAAAAGATTATGAGTCTTCTACTCTAACCGACTGAGCTATAGGCGCGGTCAAAATCTTGTTGATTTTGGGAGCGCAATATTACATATTTGTGCTCAATTAACAAAAGCTTAAAATGAAAAATATTAAAAATATTATCTTCGATTACGGCAATGTGATCTTCAGTATTGATTTTGTACGGGCGCAGCAGGCATGGACAGCGCTGGGTATCAGCAACTCTGATGATTTTTTCGGGCATTTAAAGCAGGACACTATTTTTGATGCTTTTGACCGTGGCGAGATCTCTGCCGCCGCTTTTCGCGACCGTATAAGGGAGCTTAGCGGCAATAATACCATCACCGATGAGCAAATAAACACCGCCTGGAACAGTATGCTGCTCGGAATTGCCGACGGGAACCACGAGCTTTTGTTAAAACTTAAGGATAAATACCGCACGTTTTTGCTCAGTAATATCAATGCCATCCATTACGATCATATTATGGATTACCTGAAAACTGATTTTGGTTTCGACGGCAATGATCATCTTTTCGAAAAAACTTATTACTCGCACTTTACCGGCAAGCGTAAACCCGAGCGCGCCATTTTTGAGCAGGTGTTACAGGAAAATGGCTTAGACCCCGAAGAGACTTTATTTATTGATGATAGTCCGCAGCATTTGGAAGGGGCAAAAGCGCTGGGTATACAAACCTTTTTAATGACCGCCCCGGATACCATACAAGCGTATTTTAACCGGAACGGCCTGTTATAACAGCACTACAACTTACGGCGTTTTTTTTCTTTAACGATCAGGCTCAGCTCGCGGCTCATTTGGCCGGCTATGGCGGTGTTTTCCTGCGCCCGGCGAAACAGGTATGGCAATACGGCTTTTATGGGTCCGTAAGGTACATACTTAGCTACGTTGTAGCCGGCGTTGGCCAGGTTAAAGCTCAGGTTATCGCTCATGCCCAAAAGTTGCGAGAAATATACATTAGGGTGGCGATGGTCTATCTTATACTGATCGAGCAGATCGGCAAGCAGGCGGCAGCTGGCCTCGTTATGCGTGCCTGCTACTATCGCTAATGTATCCACGTGCTGTACAGCATAATCTACCGCGGCATCATAATCTTTATCGGTTGCTGCCTTATCAGGTTGTATGGGCGATTGGTAGCCGCGTTCTTCGGCGCGTTTACGCTCTTTTTCCATATAGGCGCCGCGTACAATTTTAGCACCCAGTATAAACCCCTCGGCAACGGCTAAGGTATGGTCGGCCTTTAGCGAGGCCAGCTTATCATGGCGGTATAATTGGTAGGTGTTATATATAATGATCTTTTCGCGGTTAAACCTGCGCATCATACCCAGCGCCAGTTTATCAATAGTATCCTGTATCCAGCTTTCTTCGGCATCTATCATTACAGGCACGCCTTCGTTATAAGCCTTTTGGCAAATATCCAGTACGCGCTGCTGTACTTTTTCCCATTCTGCGTGTTCGTCAACAGTAAGCATAACACCTTCGTCCAGCTTTTCAAGCAGGCCAAAGCGGCCCACGCCGGTTACTTTAAATACCGTTATAGGAATAGCCTTATCGCCTGTTGCGCGGTTAATGGTGCGGATGATCTCGTCGCGGGTGTTATCAAAAATATGCTCTTCGTCCTCTCCTTCTACCGAATAATCAAGTATGGTACCCACACCGCCGCTATCCAGGTTTTTGATGGTACCGGTACATTCTTCAATAGTTTCGCCGCCGCAAAAATGCTTAAAAATGGTAGCCTTAATGATGCCTTTTATGGGCAAGCCAATGTTGATGGCAAAATTGGTTATAGGCGGACCTATCCTAACCAGGAAATTAATATTGATGATACGAAAAAGCCAGTAGGCTCTTTTCAAGTCAGAATTTGACGCATGCCGGAAAGCTACCTCTGTATTTTCAAAAGATAGTTCACCGGCGGGCTTGCTGCTCCCGTTGGTGGTGTATGAGGTCATATATACTTACAAATGTATAAAATGCAACAACATAACTCATTATTGCGGCAATAGTTTATTTTTGCGCAACGATGATCGATTTTGAATTACGCGGCGAGTTTATTCCGCTTATACAACTATTAAAGGCCACCAACCTGGTGCAAACCGGTGGCGAAGCACAAATTGTGGTAACCGAGGGCGAAGTAAAATATAACGGCGAGGTTGACTACCGTAAACGCCTTAAAGTGCGCCGTGGCGATATAGTGGAGTTCAGAGGCGAGCAGATCAAAGTGATATAACTATATGAATACAATATACAGCGACGGCTACCCTATTTATTTTGAGAACAGCCTTGATGAACTGGTAAAATTTATTGAGCAGGGCAAATACTCACGTTTTTTTGTTTTGTGCGATGAACACACCAGCGTGCATTGTTTCCCTAAACTGCAGGAAAAAATAAGCCATATTGATAACCACGACCTGATAGAGGTAAGCGCCGGCGAAGAATGCAAGAACATTGATTTTTGCATTGGCGTTTGGAAAATGCTGATAGACTTTGGCGCCGACCGCAAAGCCCTTATGATCAATTTGGGTGGTGGCGTAATTACCGATATGGGTGGTTTCGCGGCATCAACCTATAAGCGAGGGATAGACTTTGTGCAGGTGCCTACTACCCTGCTTTCGCAGGTGGATGCTTCGGTTGGTGGTAAAACCGGGATAGATGTAGATAGCGTGAAAAACATCATCGGCACCTTTACCCAACCTAAAGCTGTATTTATTGATTACGATTTTTTAAGCACCCTGCCCGAGCGGCAAATGCTATCGGGACTGGCCGAAATGCTTAAGCACGGATTGATACTGGATGCCGCATACTGGAACCAGTTAAAAGCGGCCGATCTTACCCACCCGCCTGCCGAACTGATACATGCCTCAGTTATATTAAAGAACAAGGTGGTGCTGGAAGACCCTACCGAGCAAAACATACGCAAAAGCTTAAACTTTGGGCATACCATTGGCCACGCTATTGAAACATGGAGCTTAACTAACGACCGCAACCCGCTTACCCACGGCGAAGCCATTGCCATCGGTATGATCTGCGAGGCTTACATTGCCAATAAGCGTACAGGCCTTAGCGACGCCGAACTTGCCGAGATAGAGACCGTGATAAACGGCCTGTACCCGCATTATAAATTAAAGCACGAAGCGTACGAAAATATTTACAGCATTATGCTGAAGGATAAAAAGAACATCGACGGGAAAATAAACTGTACGCTGTTAGACCGTATCGGCCAGTTTAATATTGATAATATTTGTACCAAAGAAGAAATTTTTGAGGCGATGAACCACTATGCCGGTCATTAAAAAGGCCGCGTTTCAGGGTGTTCAATTTTTAAAATGTATGAACACGCTGAAACAAGCTTGAACACCATCAAAAAACACATAAATAACTAACAGTCAACACTTTAATAAAATTACCATGTCACACAAATGAGACATTTGTCACAATAGTGTGTCATATGTCTCACTTGTGTGACATTATATATTTTTCCACAACCAGCAAATTATCAGGCAATTAAATAAATTCAAGCGAATTTCCGCTTGGTATATGTGTGGCCTTTACGGCCGGCACTTTCTCCTGCAACCATTTCAGCATAAATGCCGATCCCGGTTCTTCGCTGGCAATATGGCCCAGTAGTACCAGCGCAATTTTGTTGCCGGCTGCACGGGCATCGCCTATATACTCGGCGGTTTCCCATTCAGATATTTCGCCGCAAAGCACCACATCGGGTTTCAACCGGCTTATTGCCTGTATCTGGTTTTTCCCGCCCCATGCACCGGGGAGCAATAATACCTTTTTACAGGGTTGCGCCAGATCGCCATTGTAGCGCAGCATATCAATACCCAGTTTTTGTTTGGCATGCGCTATCAGTTGCCTTAGTGTTAAAGTCGCGTTTAACTTATAAAAGCCATTTTTTGCAAAGCCATTTTGCAGCCAGCCCAATTGCTGCGCCAGCGTTTTGGCAACACCATCAACGGCCAGGCTGTGTACATAATCATGATTGCGCCAAACAGCTATATTATTATCTTTAAGCAGTTTAGCTTTATATTGATACACCTCATCATTTTCCAGCCAGGCAGTTTCATCGGCATGGTTATAAAACGTGGGTTCGTGTGCTATAATAAAGTTGGCATTCATGGCTATCGCTTTCTTTATTACATCAACAGTAGCAAACATGGAAGTAACAACGCCCGTAACTTTTATATCGCGATTCCCCGCCTTTAAGGTATCAACCGTGCCGGCAATTGCCCCACCCGGTATTTCTTTAA
>NZ_JBCECK010000067.1:0-29004 GCF_039207105.1 Mucilaginibacter sp. | reverse complement strand
AACACAAACTGCTGCGGCGAATATTTAGTTGCAGGTTTTGAGTTTTTAGTTTTGAGTTCAGTTTTTTGAATTTTGACTTTTGAATTTTGACTTTTCAACACAGCAGTCTGTTGCCCGCCACTTGCCAACGCGGTATTAAAATATTTATTGATCACATCCTGCATGGCATCGCCTATTTGGGTAAGCTTGTATTTACCGGCCATATGAGCTGTCATGATAGGAGTCTTTAACCGGAGTGTACTGCTATCGGCATTGGCGGTTGATTTAAGGCTAACCGTATCCAGCTGTACACGCTGGCCTTTATTAATCACCAGCAAGTCGGTAGCCAGTATATCGGCATTCAGGTAATCCGGATCGGCGGTGGGTACATTGGCTACCAGCTTACCATGAAAGCGCATATCATCCTTCACAAAATTGAGCTTTTGCAGGTTGATGCTGTCAATGGTCAGCGTGCCGTTTACCGCCGGATATTTCCGGTTAAGGGAGGCCTTGGCATCCAGGCTGAAATTGATGTTCGGATCTTTCATACGGGCAATGGCAGTATAGTTGCCATTGCTTGAGCTGCCCTGCATCACCAGGTTTTGATAGGTGTAGCCTTTTACGTAAGCTTTGGCTAAGTTGCCAGTAAATTGTATGCTTGCCTTTTTAGGATCAAGGCTTACACCTTTGAGGTTAGCGCTCATGGTTATTTTGCCCACCATTTGCGGCTGTTTAGTTAAAGCTCCAACATTAAGCTCGTTAGCTTTGATACTGGCAGTATAAGTTTCTTTACCCTTATGCTGACCGTTTTTCATGGCTGCTATCAAGTCTACCGCACCATAGCTGCTGCGCAGGCCCATTTTGGTGTCAAAGTTGGTCATGCTGCCTTTAAACGTACCCTTTAGGTTCATTTTTTCAGGGATGCTTACATTAGGCGGGATGCTTCCTGCCGGAGCTACCTTAGCTATATCTGAGCGGGTAGTAGTAAAGTCGGCTATGTTTACGTCAAAATAGGCCTTGTTCACATCGGGCAAGCCTTTCATTTTGGCCGATGCCTTGATGTGGGTACTACTTAAGCCGGTAACTTCCAGATTAGGGATATTCAGGTTATTCACCTGCCCGTTAACTTTGCCATTTATTTTGAAAACTGTTCCCGGCGAGCTTTTGAATGGTTCCATCGTGGCCATAGTAGGCATAAGTAATAAAACATCTTTTAAACCCAGGCGGCTGCCATCCAGATCGGCATTGATACCCAAAGCGCCAATGTTTTTGGTGATGGCATCAATGGATGGGTATTTGACCTGTACTGATTTTTGCAGTACGGTTTGCGGGGTCTCCAGCAGCAGATCGTTCATGTAGGCATTGGTTGGCCCGTAAAAAAATGCGGTATGGAATTTATTAATCTGTAAACCACTTTTTTCCTTGAATGAGAAAGCGGTTATTTTACCTGAAATGGTATCCGGGCTATAGGATATATTTTCGGCTTCGGCGTTCAGGTTGCGCATATCCATGTGGCCAAAATCGAGTCCTTTGGGTATGGCCTTTTGTGCCTCGTTATCAAATTTAATATTATCATTGGTAAAGCTCACTTTGCCCAGGGTAACCGCCCATTTTGAAGTTTGGGGCGATGATACCAGCGTATCCAGTTTTTTAGCGGTTTTTACTATCGCCTTTTCTACCGTTTTAGGTTTGGCCAGACTCAGCGCTGCTTTGGTATCATTCAGTTCAATACTGGTGATGCCTACTTTTTGCTTTTTGAGATCTATTTTATCCATGTTGACCAAAAACTTGCTCAGGTCAACATTGGCGGTCATTTCGGCGCTGCGGTAATCAACCTTTATTTTTGATACATCTATCACACCCAAATTCAGATCCATGTTAAGCGGGGTGGTGGCGGTATCAACAGGCGGTGGGCCGGTTGGCGTTTGGATAACCAGCGCGTCTACATTTGATAAATTGATCCTGGGTATGGTAAACTTCATTTTATCCATATCAAAATCCTTGATACGGGTATCAAAATGGCCCAGCAAAAATTTTACATCATTACCTGTAATGGCATCTTTGTATTTAATGTTGATACGATCAAGGATGATCTTGTCCATCGAGAATTTCATGGTGGAGGTAGTATCCTCGGGCTTAACCTCTTTTTTCTGTTCGCCTACAAAAGCCTTGATAATATAATCGAAATTGAAAACGCTGTCGGCCCCGCGGTTTACATTGGCGGTAATACCCTGGAGGTTGATCTCATTCACCTCCACCTCGCTGTGCAGCAGTTTTAAAAGGCTGATATCGACCTTTAAATTGTCGCCGGCAATAAGGGTATCCTTTTTCTGATCCTCAAAGTAAACATCCTGCAAAACAATAAGCTTGGGCAGGCCAAGGCTGATGTGGCCAATTTGCACTTTAGTGTGGATCTTCCCCTGTAAAAAATTTACCGCTTTATTTTTAGCAAAATTTTGTACAGCAGGCACCTGTATTAAAATAACTACAAGCAACACCAAAAAAATGACACTTGCAACTATCCAAAGCAGGGTTTTGAGGGCTATTCGTCCAAATTTTTTCAATTGCATTAGTTTTTCAAGGGTGATGATTGTTTAGCATTATAATAATCAAACAGCATGCTACAAAAGCTTTATTGATTATTCTGGTTTAAGTTACACTCGGATCGGCACAAATACGCAATGCCTCAACAGATAGATATCCGAATTTTCAGGGCATTTAGTTTTTCAACACTTGATAAGGCAAACTTGTTTTTTAATAACTTTGCATTTGACCAGATTTTGTTGAAAAGGATTACACTATGCCAGATTTTTCCCACTTACACGTACACACCCAGTTCTCCCTGCTTGATGGTGCCGCCGATATATCAAAACTATATAAAAAGGCTGCAAAAGATGGCATGAAGGCCCTGGCCATAACCGATCATGGTAACATGTTTGGTGTGTTTAAGTTTGTAGCCGAAGCAGGCAAACACAATGTAAAACCCATTGTAGGCTGCGAATTTTACGTGGTGGAAGACAGGCATAAAAAGCAGTTTACCAAAGAGAAAAAAGACGTACGCCGCCACCAGCTGATGCTGGCAAAAAATGCAGAGGGCTATAAAAACCTGGTGAAACTGTGTTCGCTTGGCTATATGGAAGGCTTGTACAGTAAATGGCCACGTATTGATAAGGAACTGATATTAAAACACCATAAGGGCTTAATTGCCACTACCTGCTGCATTGGTGCATCGGTACCGCAGGCCATATTACGGGAAACCCCTGAAAAGGCCGAGGAAGAATTTAAATGGTGGCTTGACCTGTTTGGCGAGGATTTTTATATTGAGCTGCAGCGCCATGAAATTCCGGAGCAAACTACCATCAACAACGTATTGCTTACCTATGCTAAAAAATATAATGTAAAGGTAATATGCTCCAATGATTCGCACTATGTAGATCAGCAGGACTCCAATGCGCATGATATTTTGCTGTGTGTAAACACTGGCGATATGCAGAGTACCCCGATAGCTACCGATGAAGAGGGTGGCAAGGGCTATAGGTTTGGTTTCCCTAATGACCAGTTTTATTTTAAAACGCAGGCCGAAATGGGCAGCCTGTTCTCCGATCTGCCGGAATCATTAGATAATACCAACGAGATTGTTGATAAGGTAGAGGTGCTTAAACTGAAACGGGATATCCTGTTACCTAACTTTATCATCCCCGAAGAATTTAAGGTACACAATACCCCCGATGCGGATACGCTTAACCAGTGGGAGTATTTAAAGCATTTAACCTTCATGGGCGCCAAGGAGCGCTATATTGATATTTCGCCCGAGACGGAAGAACGCATCAACTTTGAGCTGTTCACTATACGTACTATGGGCTTTGCCGGTTACTTTTTAATTGTAGCCGACTTTATTAAGCATGGCCGCGATATCGGTGTGTTCATTGGCCCGGGGCGCGGCTCGGCGGCGGGATCGGTGGTGGCTTATTGTACTGGTATCACCAATATCGACCCGATGAAGTACAACCTCCTGTTCGAGAGGTTCCTTAACCCGGATCGTAAGTCGATGCCCGATATTGATACCGACTTTGATGACTCAGGCCGTCAGCGTGTTATTGACTATGTGGTTGATAAATATGGTAAAAACCAGGTAGCGCAGATCATCACTTATGGTTCAATGGCTGCCCGTACCAGTATTCAGGATGTGGGCCGTGTGCTGGATATGCCGTTGTCTGAAATGGCCGCTATTAAAAAGCTGGTTCCCGATACTTTAGGTATCACCTTAAAAGATGCTATTGAGCAGGTACCCGAATTAAAAGCAATATTGGATGGCAACGACCTGCGCTCCCAGGTACTGCGTGAGGCTGAGAAGCTGGAAGGCTCGGTACGTAACACGGGTGTACACGCCGCGGGTATCATCATTGCGCCTTATGACTTAACTGATATTGTACCGGTTGCCGTTGCTAAAGACTCCGACCTGTTGGTTACCCAGTATGATGGCCGGGTGATTGAGGATGCCGGGGTTATTAAGATGGACTTTTTAGGCCTTAAAACCCTAACCATTTTAAAGGATGCTCTGCGCATGATCAGGCAAAATCATGGTATTCATATTGATATTGATTACATACCGCTTGACGATCAGAAAACATACGAGCTTTATCAAAGGGGCGATACCAACGGTACCTTCCAGTTTGAAAGTGATGGCATGCAAATGTACCTGCGCGAGCTTAAGCCCGATAAGTTTGAAGATTTGATTGCCATGAACGCCCTTTACCGTCCGGGTCCTATAGAGTATATACCAAACTTTATTAGCCGTAAGCACGGGCGCGAAGCTATAGTGTTTGACCTTCCGGATATGGAGGAATACCTGGGCGAAACCTATGGTATTACCGTATATCAGGAACAGGTGATGCTTTTATCGCAAAAACTGGCAGGCTTTAGTAAAGGCGATGCCGACGTACTGCGTAAGGCGATGGGTAAAAAGCAAATTGAGGTATTGAACAAAATGGAGGCCCAGTTTATGGACGGGGCAGTAGCCAAAGGCCACCCTAAAGATAAGCTTACCAAAATATGGACCGACTGGAAAGCCTTCGCGCAATACGCCTTTAATAAATCGCACTCTACTTGCTATGCCTTTGTGGCTTACCAAACTGCTTACTTAAAAGCGCACTTCCCATCTGAGTATATGGCGGCGGTTTTAAATAACCAGAACAATATGGAAAAGATCACCTTTTTCATGGAAGAGTGCCGCAGGATGGGTGTAGAGGTATTAGGTCCGGATATTAACGAGTCTGACATGTCATTCGCGGTGAACAGGCGTGGTCAGGTACGTTTTGGCTTAACCGGTGTTAAGGGTGTAGGCGATAAAGCGGTGGAAAGTATTATTGAGGAGCGCAATGCTAATGGCCCCTATACTTCATTATATGATTTTGCAAGGCGATCAAATACACGCAGTGTAAACCGTAAATCGTACGAAAACCTGGTTTATGGCGGGGCATTTGATGGCTTTGGTGTTAACCGGTCGCAGTTTTTTGCAAAGACCGATGTAGGTATCTTAACCGGGGTCGAACGCCTTATTAAATATGCCAATGATTATCAGAATGTGCAGAGCAGTTCGCAATCATCATTATTTGGCGGATCTGTAGCATCATATGTTCCTGAGCCACCAATGCCCGAGGCAGATGAATGGCCGCTGATTGAGAAATTGAAGTACGAAAAAACGGTTATTGGTATATATTTAACCGGCCACCCATTAGATAATTATAAAGTAGAACTGGAAAGATTTTGCAACAGTACCATCAGCGATCTGAAACTGATGCAAAAAGCGCGCTCGGGCGAAGGGGGTGAAGAAATTATGGGCGCCTTTAATGAGCTCCGTAAGCGCGGCGAGATCAGGATTGGCGGGCTGGTAGGTAACGTACAGCATAAAATGACCAAAACAGGTAAGCCTTTCGGCACTTTTGTGCTGGAGGATTATAATGAATCGTACGAGTTTGCCATGTTTGGCGAAGATTATGTGAAGTTCCGTAACCTGATGATGGATGGGTACTTCTTGCACATTAAGGGTAATATAGAAGAGAAATTTCGCCAGAAGGATAACTGGGATCTGCGCATTCAGGTGATGAGCTTGCTATCGGAAATGCGGGATAAAATGACTAAATCTTTAACGGTTTGTATAGATGTAAAGATGCTTAACAGCAAATTACTGGATGATATACAGCGTGCTATTAATGAAAACAATCAGAAGTATCCGGTACAAAATTGTAAGCTGCGTTTCCAGATCAAGGATAGGGAAGAAGCTATGTTGGTTGAACTGGCTTCCAAGAACTTTAAGGTGAGCCCAAGCGATGATCTGATGGCTGATATTTTTAACCTCACTAACGTTCAGCCGGTGCTGAACTAAAATAACTTTTTTTATATCGACTGTAAGTGTACAGATGGTAATATTAAAATGATGATACCTCAATGGGTATCATCATTTTTTTTCTGCAGCTATTTCATCCTGAATTAGGGTGTAGCAGGTATAGTCAGGCTGTACTATTTCGCCATTGGCATTTGTGGTGGTCATGAAATGGCTGCCCCACATTTCAAGGGTATAAAATATTGATGATAATTCTTTTCCCAGATCTGTAAGTGAATACTCAACCCTTGGCGGTATCTCGGGATATATTTTGCGTGTAACTATCCTGTCTTCTTCCAGCTCGCGCAATTGCTGCGAAAGCATTTTTTCGGTCATGCCAACAATGTTGCGGTTTATCTCACTATACCGTTTTGCACCGGTCAATAATTGATTCAGAATTTTCAATTTCCACTTGCCGCTAATCACGCTCAGGGCCGCTTCCATAGCACAGGTATAAGCGGGATGTCTGTTTTTTGTCATATTGAAAAAGGTAAAATAACGATAGCATCAAACGGGCCCATAACCTACCAAAAGGGTAGTGACGTACAAAATGGTGCATTCTTGATGAGTCTGTAAATCAGATGTATATTTGATGTATCAAAACAAATATAATGAAAAAATTAGAAGGTAAAACAGCAGTAATAACAGGTGGTAACAGTGGTATAGGCCTGGCCACAGCACAAGAATTTATAGCACAAGGTGCCAAAGTGATCATTACCGGAAGGAGTGAAAAATCAATCAATGAAGCAGTTGCTTTACTTGGAGATAATGCCAAAGGTGTAATTGCTGATAGCGCAGATATTAAACAAGTAAAACAACTGGGAGATAAGGTGAAAGCTATTAGCCCCAACATCGATATTATTTTTGTGAATGCAGGTATTGGCCAGTTCAATTCTGCCGATCAGATGACTGAAGAGATGTTTGATGATATCATGAACATTAACTTTAAAGGCGCTTACTTTAGTTTACAATCATTATTACCCCTGGTAAATGATGGTGGTTCTGTGGTTTTAAATACATCAATAAACGCCCACGTTGGTATGGCCGGTGCCAGCGTATATGCAGCAAGTAAAGCAGCTTTGCTTTCATTAGCTAAAAATATATCAGCCGAGCTATTGGCTCGTCGCATCCGGATCAATTCGGTAAGTCCTGGTCCGGTGGTTACACCATTACATAGCACAGATAAATTGGGCCTTACAGATGAGCAATTGGAAGGTATGGGTTCTGAGCTGATCAAGCAAATTCCAATGGGACGTTTTGGTCAGGCTTCAGAAATTGCTAAAACCGTTGCATTTTTCGCATCAGACGATTCAACATTTATTGTAGGTGCCGAAATTATTGCCGATGGCGGCATGGCTACCTTAAAAGGTGCTTAATAACCTGAAAAGCGTTGACTAATTTAATAGCTGGAAGTACATTGCTTCCGGCTATTTTTTATTTTAATGGGGTAGACGATATAACTATGATAAAGATAGCAGGCGATATTATTACAGTAAGAAATGTTAATGAATACCATAATTGTTAAAAAGTAACCCGCTTTCAGAGTTGGATATGTGCTCTGTAAACAGGTAATTTGTGCTAATACGTCATGTCGCAAGGCGGTATTTAGGGGTGTATTTGCGACAAATGGTCATATGCACGTTAAGCGTGTGCATTATAATAATATTATTGTCACATTGTCAGTTATGCACTTGTGGCAAGCAATTTGAATAGCATATATTTGTAATACAAAATTTAAAAAATAGAAATCATGGCTTTAGAAATAACTGATGCAAACTTTGACGAACTTGTCTTAAAATCAGACAAACCAGTACTTATTGACTTTTGGGCAGAATGGTGTGGTCCGTGTAGAATGGTAGGTCCGGTAGTTGAAGATATAGCAAAAGAATACGAAGGCAAAGCTGTTGTTGGTAAAGTAAATGTTGACAACAACCCAGGCATATCAATGAAATTCGGAATCCGCAATATCCCTGCTTTATTATTCTTTAAAAATGGCGAAATTGTTGATAAACAAATTGGTGCTGTTCCAAAATCAGTATTAACTGAAAAATTAGTTAAGCAATTAGCTTAATACCTTAGGCATAAATTAAGTTTACCAATAGCTTAATCCACCATATTTTACTTGAAAAAGCGTTGCATATTTTGCAGCGCTTTTTTTATGCCCTATATTAGCCTTATGCCCGCTTTAAATGACGATCAGCAAATAAGGCAACTGGCCAATTTGGAGTTACTTGCCCGCCAGGTAGTTGAAGGCTTTATAACGGGCTTGCACCAGAGCCCCTTTCATGGTTTTTCTGTAGAGTTTGCTGAGCACCGTTTGTATAATAATGGCGAATCGGTAAAAAATATTGACTGGAAATTGCTGGCCCGCACCGAAAAATTGTTTGTAAAACAATTTGAGGAAGAAACTAACCTGCGCTGTTATTTATTGCTGGATACTTCATCGTCAATGAACTTCCCCGAAAAAGGGATTAGTAAGCTACAATTTTCTACCTATGCAGTGGCATCGCTCATGTACCTGTTTAAAAAACAGCGTGATGCTTTTGGCTTATGTCTTTTTTCGGATAAGATTGATTGGCTGAGCGCGGCTAAATCAACCGGTACGCATTTATTCCATCTGTATGCCGAGCTCGAGAAAATGTACAACAACCCAAAGGTAAATACAGTTACAGATATCACTGGTGTACTGCACCATATTGCTCAGGAAATTCACCAGCGATCAATGGTGATCATTTTTAGTGATATGCTGGAAAACAGCGTAAGCGCGGATAAGCTGCAATTACTTTTCGCGGCTATTCAGCACCTGAAGTTTAATAAGCATGAGGTTATTATTTTTAACGTTCATGACAAGCAAAAGGAGCTTGACTTTAACTTTGACAACCGCCCGCATCATTTTGTTGACATTGAGAGCGGTGCCGAAATAAAAGTACATCCGGGTAAAGTTCGGGATGCTTACAGGGCATCATTAACGGCCTATCGCCATGAGTTGGAACTCAAATGCGCCCAATACCACATTGATCTTGTTGATGCCGATATTCATGAAGGATATAATGAGGTATTAAAAGCTTATCTGGTAAAGCGGAACAAAATGGTATAAAATAAAAAAAGGCTATCCCTTTTAAAAAATAGCCCTTAATAGGGGTAACACTTACTAAAACTTTACAAAGAAATACAGATTTGATGAAGATTTAATGAAGTTATTCATCCCGGTTAAATATAAGTTGTACGCTGGTACCCTGATCTTTAACAGAATCTACTTTAACCTTAATGTTGTGAAAGCTTGTAATACTTTTTACAATAGCCAATCCTAAACCGTAGCTTTCTTTTTCATCGGTATCAAATTTTTCAAACCGGTTAAAGGCATTTTCTATTTGTTTTTGATCCATACCTGGCCCGGTATCGGTTATGGAGATAGAATAAACCTCATCGGTAAGTTCATCTATAATAGTGATACTGCCTTTAGGATAATTGTATTTTATAGCGTTATTGATGATGTTGAATAGGAGGGTATGAATTAAAGGACGATTGCCCTGTATGGAATAAATGTATTTCAGATGATTCGTAAACTTTAATTGCTTTTCAATTATACGGTCTTCCAACTCCTCATGAATTTCTTTAATAACACCAGCAAGCATGACCACATCAGCTTTATTAAACTGGTTGTTTTCTACTTTAGATATCAACAATAAGCTGTTAATGATAGACTTTAAGCGATTTAGAGTTTTTAGCGAGGCGTGCATTTTATTTTCGCTGCCCTCACTTAGTTCTTCGTGTAATAAAATGTTTTCGAGCCTGGAGCTAATGATGGATATAGGTGTAAGCAACTCGTGCGATACGTTGGCGATAAACTGCTTTTCCAGTATAAAAAGATTGGAGATCTTTTTCATCAGCGAGCTGATGCTATCATCAAGCATTTCAAAATCCTGGGTAGTGGTTTTAATTTTCTCATAATCAAAGTTCATGGGGTCATTCACTTTGATCAGTTTACGGTCAATTATTTTATAAAAGGGTGCCAGCAAAAACTTAGTGAATACCAGGTCGCTGATTAGTGTAAGCACCAGGGCGATAAATAAAACCAGCAGGGTGAATTTTTTAATGATCGATTTTAATTCCTCTACCGATTCAATGGCCTCACCAATTTGCAACAGGTAGGTGTGTCCATTAAAATTAAACTGGTGCGATAGTATGCGGTAAATTTGTACATCATTATCAACCTTGCGCGATTCGGTGCTGAACTTTATTTCATTGCTTGGGTTAGGATTATATTTGGTGGGTGTTATGTTGATGAACTCCTCGCGTAAAATGTTATAATCAGTATATTCTTTTTGGCTGTTTAAAAAATTATTGATCTCGCCGGTTGAAAGTCTTCCCAAGGTAGCCTCCTTACTATCCTCCAAACGAACCTCAATATGGTTATATGAGATCTTTTCGATAGATAGCAATATCAGCAGGCCGGTAAATAAAATAATGGCCACTTTAGTTAAGGTATTATAAAGGGCCAGTTTTACCTGTAATTTCATTAAACGAATAATTAAATATTGATGCGATAGCCAATACTCCTAACGGTCTCAAACCAATCAATAGGGATGTATTGCGATAGCTTTTTGCGCAGGTTTTTAACGTGAACATCAACAAAGTTTGAGTCAGAGTTTATTTCCAGTACATCGCCCCAAACATGCTCCGTTAAGTTAGTGCGCGATATTACCCGGTTTTTATTTAGCACTAAGTAGTTGAATATCTCAAACTCTTTTTTAGTGAGGTTAATACGCTCGTCATTAAACATTACCGTGCGGTTTTGGATATTAACACGCAGGCCTTTGATATTAATGTCGTTGCTTTCCAGCCGGTGCTTGCGGCGGGTTATGGCGTGCATACGGGCTAAAAGCTCACTTAATGAAAATGGTTTGGCCAGGTAATCGTCGGCACCTTGCTCCAGGCCCAATACGCGATCATCAACGGCGCCGCGGGCGGTAAGTATTATAACGGCATCTTCGCGCTTTTCAAGGCCTTTCAGCATTTTTAAAAGGCCAAAGCCATCACCATCAGGCAGACCTAAATCAAGCAGTATAAAATCATAGTTGTTCACAAAGATCTTTTCTTCTGCTGATTTTTTGGTTCGCGCGTGCTCAACAGTAAAACCTTCGTGGCTTAAAAACTCATCAACTTCAAGGGCAAGGCCTTTTTCGTCTTCAACAATTAATACATTCATACGGTCTGCAATTTACAAAAGCTATAACTCATAAATTAAGCAATTATGTATATAATAAATATACATTTATAATAGGAGCAAATTAAACTAAAGGTTTATCAAATTAATGCAATCAATTTCTGGGAAATGATGTTAATGATTAAACGCTAACTTTTAATATGAGACTTTCCATCGAACGCAAACCTATAAGAGTTAACCCAGACCCCAAGCGTGTTATTGCAAGATTTTTTTTTAACGGTAACGACCGTGCCAAAGAGGTGATAGAACGCGTCATGAATATTAGTGAAGATGAGGCCTTCGGTATCGTATCGCCGTTATTGCAGGAATACTCTAAGCGTCACCGTAATATTACCCGGGTATTAAACCGCCACTGTAGTAAGTTAAAGCCGCTTTTTCATGAGCTGAGTATTGATTTTGATACGCTAACCGTTTACCGCAAATTGCTGATAGGATCTTACTTTACGCATGAATATTCTATCGAGTCGGCGGCATTCTTTAACCCATCCATAATTGAAGACCCCGACCAAACCGAACTGGAAGATGGACAGAAAAGGGTTATCATCAGTTTCAGGGCCGTGGGCGAGGGGCATATTTCATCCATTACTTTCAGGCGGGCACTGTTTGATAAATATAACAACATCACCATACAGCCTTCGGGTAGCTATATTGACGAGGCCGAGATTGTCCGTAACGCGGTATATAACAAAAAGCTGTTCTTTGAAAAGGCAGCCATCACCCAGATCAGTATTGATGTGATCAACGAGCTGGAATCAAAACTTGATCATCATTTTGAATACGCTAACCTGCGTCGTATTATTATTGATTCGCAAAAGCTGCAGGAAAACGATATGAAACGGTTAGAGTACGATAAAGTACTCTGGCTGGCCGATTCCTACTATGAAATTGTGTTTTCGCTGGATACTGATCTATCCGACCGGGTTATATTCCCCATTTCTGAATATGAACGCAAAGGTATTGAAGATGCCCGTTTTGTAAAATTCATTAATGAGGATGGCACTTACGTATACTATGCTACCTACACGGCCTACGATGGTTCGCTTATTATGCCTAAGCTGTTGCAAACTTCTGATTTTTATAATTTTAAAATAATGCCGCTTTATGGTGCGGGGGCGCAGAATAAAAACCTGGCGCTTTTCCCCCGTAAGGTAAATGGTAAGTTTGTAATGATATCGCGTATTGATGGTTGTAACAACTACATCATGTACTCCGATAAAATAAACATATGGGAGAAACCCATTCTGTTGCAGCAGCCCAAATTTACCTGGGAGTTTATCCAGATAGGTAACTGCGGTTCACCCATTGAAACCGAGGATGGCTGGATAGTGATTACCCACGGTGTAGGCCCTATGCGGCGCTATGTGCTGGGTGCGAGTTTACTCAAATTAGACGATCCCGCTGTAGAGATAGGCCGCTTGCGCGAGCCCCTGCTGATCCCCAACAGTGATGAGCGGGAAGGTTATGTACCCAATGTATTGTACTCCTGCGGCTCCATTGTACATAATGATAAACTGATCATCCCCTATGGTGTATCTGACTCTTCTACTGCCTTTGCGGAGGTGTGCCTTGACGCCCTGCTCAAAAAACTAAAAGAAGACGTTAGTGAGGAGGAAGAAGTCAAAATTCAAAAGTGAAAATTGAAAAATGTGCAGAGTAGGGTTGTGGATATTTAAAACTTTTTAAAATAATTTTTTAGCTTAAAAACGTATCAAAAATTGGTGAAAAAAGGCTGAATTTGATTGAATTTGGTGCATTTTAAGGGATTTTGCTTCGAAATTCTTCAACTTTTGCCAACTATTTATGCTTTAAAAAGTTGTAAGTGTCTGATTGTTAGTATAGTGATATGAATTTTGGCACTTCCTGAGTTTTTATAAGCCTAACCAAACAGGGCGTATACTTTATAAAGTATACGCCCTCTTGAGTTCTATACAAATATATAAAAAATTTTGTCATTGCGAGGAACGAAGCAATCGCGAACTATGCAAGTTTGATTTGTGCAGTTAGCGATTGCCACGCTATCGCTCGCAATGACACAAACCTTTCCCATCTCTGGCGCAAGTATGAAGAGAGGCTTAAGCGTTAAGGCTACTTTTTCCTTAGGTTTCTGATTTCAGACTAATATCCGCTTATACAACTCCAGATAATCAGCCACCATTTTTTCTTTTGAAAACAGGGTGCTTGCCCGGTTGTGGCAATCCAAACGGTTAATTTGGTTTAAGCGGATAACGGCCTCCGCGGCTTCATCAATGGTGTTTACCAAAAAGCCGGTTTGGTTATTCACAATCAGTTCGGGCATCGAGCCACGATCAAAAGCTATCACGGGCGTACCGCAAAGCATGGCTTCGGCTACGCTCATGCCAAAGGGCTCTTCAAAGCTGATGGGGTGTAGCAGAGCAAGGGCATTGCCTAATAGCTGTTTCCTTTTTTCTGGGCCGGCATGGCCAATATACTCTATGTCCTCATTTAAAAAAGGCTCAACTTTTTCATGATAGTAATTCTCATCCTGAATAATGCCGGCTATCAGAAGTTTACGTTTAGCTTTTTTAGCTATTTCAATAGCTTCGGCAGTGCCTTTGTGTGGGTGGATGCGGCCAAAGTAAAGCAGATAATCGCCGGGCTTCTCCATAAACTCAAAATCAGTGGTATCAAGGCCGTTATACACGGTTGCCAAATAATCAAGCTCCGGACTGCGGTCGGCATTGCTGATGGATACGTAATGCCCCATGTGGTTGTACTTTTTATAAACCGGAATTATCCTGGGCGACGAAAAACCATGTATGGTCGTGATTATCGGCGTTTTAATAAGTCCGGAGTAGGTAAGCGGCAAAAAGTCAAAATTATTGTGAATAATATCAAACTGACCGGCTTTCTCCATCAAATTGCTGATGTGCAGGCATTCCAGCACTTTAGCATCTTCCTGCTTATCCTCTTCGTACCCTGCTGCACAAACCGCGTCAAGCTTGCCAGCGGTAATAGAGTCGCCGGTAGCAAAAAGGGTAACATCAAGGCCCAGTTTTACCAGGCCTTCGGCAATGTTTGATGCTATTTGTTCCCAGGGCCCGTAATGCCTGGGCGGTGTACGCCAGGCTACGGGGGCCAATATTGCAACCCTCATTTAGCAGATCTCCACTTTCTGAGTACCATACTTGTTGTACTCGTATTCCAGCTCAAAGGCTTTCAATACCGTAAGGTGCGAAATAAGGTAAGCCAGCGTACTTTCGGCACCCTGATTACGGTTAATACCGGTAGGCAACAAGCCATCGCAGCAGCCTTTGGTTTCATGGTCATACAGAGGCGCGCGCAGGGTATTTTCGCCCAGGAACCACTTGTAGCTTAAAAACATCTTTTCAATGTATTGCGGTATCCTGAATATCTGGTAAGCCTGAAAATGCATCATCACCATGGCCATTGTTTCAATAGCCTGCTGATCAAACGTAGGGAACGTGCCGCCCCGATAGTACCAGCCATCATTACCTACCGGACTTAAATAGCCGTTTGATAAGGTTAGCTTATCTAAAAACGCCATGCTCGCCAATGCTATTCGTTTTGCATCCTCGTTGCCGGTAATTTCGCAGGAGTGCAGCAGTGCCAGCGGAAGGATGGCATTATCATAGGTCATTTTTTCCTCAAACCATTGCCAGTCGTCTGAATGGGTTTGTTCATAGGCATCAATCAGCGGCTGCGTCAGTTGGGTCAGTATTTTTACCATGCCCTCGTCAGACGGGAAAACCTGCAGGTATAAGCTCACACCAATAATGGTATTGGCCATGCCCCGTAAATGTTCCAGTTTAGTAAAGTGCGGTACTGATTTATGGAATATCTCCAGAGCAAACTCACGGTAGGAGTTACTTGCCGCGCAGCCTATTAAATGGCCCAGCGCCCATATGGTACGTCCGAACGAATCTTCGGAGCCCACCTCATCCAGATAGCGCCTGTCGAAACTCAGGAAATTGCGGAAGTTACCATCATCTGTTTGCATATAGTGAATGTAACTCAGGTAAACAGGTAGCAGTTCAAAGGCTTCCTTACTTTTATTACGCTGGTAGGCCATTAAGGCCATAATGAGCGCGCGCGAATTATCATCCAAACAATAGCCTTCTTTTAAATTGGGTATGCCGTATTTGGCATGCTGCACAATGCCGGTATCATCAGTTAAACGCAAAACGTGGTTGAGGCTAAACTGCGGTAATATCTCGGGGTCAACAATACTGTTTTTGAGTATCTTGTCGCTAAAGTCGTACCTTGAACTGGCTTCCTGGGCCACTTTAATAAATTCAGAACCTATAACAGGCCAGCGCAGATGCAGGCCATATTGATAAGCATTATCTTTCAGTTCTACCAACACACGATCCTGATCAAGCAGTTCAATTACGGTATCGGCAAGGATTTCTGAGTTTTTGAAATCAAAAAGTCTTCCGCGCTTATCGGCCAGTAACTCGGTGGCATGCCAGTAGGGGGTTGATACTACAGCCGCGCCCGCGCCAACCGCATATGATAGCGTGCCGCTGGTAATTTGCGCCTCATTCAAATATGGGGTAACATAAATCTCGCAGGCGGTAAGGTAGTTCACCAGTTCTTCTTCTGATACAAATTTGTTGATGAACGCCAGGTTGGCCGATACGCCAAGCTGATGCGCCAGGGATTTCAAATGGTCACGGTATTCCTCGCCCGAGCTTTTAAGCACGCCCGGATGCGTATTACCCAATATCACGTACATTACGTCGGGGTGTTTTTCCACTATCCGAGGCAGCGCTTTGATCACTGTTTCCAGCCCTTTATTGCGGCTCAATAGGCCGAAGGTTAATAAGACACGGTGGTTTTTGAATGACGACAGGCTTTTAACCGGATTTTCTACCGGTGCCTCCACATCAGGAACGCCGTGTTCAATGATCTGGATCTTGCTCACCGGAATATCATAAATACTGGTCAGGAACTCCACGGCCCGCTGGCTCATCACAATTATTTTTGATGACTGATCGGCTATTTCGCGAATAATGATGCGCTGCACATAACTGGGTTCTTTGAGTATGGTGTGCAATATGGATATCAACGGTTTTTCGAGCCGGTTGATCAATGGTAAAATATATATCCCGCTTTCGCCCCCGTAAATGCCAAATTCATGCTCCATGATGCAAACATCAGCATTGCTGGTATTAATGTAGTTGGCCGCGCGAATGTAGTCTTTTTGATGATCCTGGCGAATAATGTATTTAACCTCATCCGGGTATTCGTACTCATGCCTGTCTTCAGAATCATTTAACGCGACTACATAGCCACCCTCAGCCAGTGATTTTCTTTCAGGAAAGTTGGCATTAATGGCACGCATTAAATTTTGGTTGAATGTGGCTAAGCCGCATTCGCGGGGAGGATAGGTGGATATATATGCAATTTTCATATGTTGATATAGATGTTTTAGAACGTACGGTTGTATTATAAACAAGCACTTGAAGCTGCTTGTTTACATCAGTGACTATAAAAAAGTGCAGTATTGATCTGTTATGAAAGAAAAGCGGCTTTTAGATACTCTTTGTATAGCTATATGAATCAAATGCATAAACTATACCAATTCATAGGATTGAATCCCGTAAAATACCAAAGACGGTATATTTATTTAATTATTTACTAACAGAAAAAGGTTCTGTGTTATGAATTTTATTTCTACTTTCGCCGCAATAACTTAAACTATGCTTTTTAACTCTATACCTTTTGCCATATTTTTACCTGTCGTCTTTGTACTTTATTGGTTTTGCGTTAACAAAAATTTAAAAATTCAAAATATACTCCTTCTTTTCTCAAGCTTTTTCTTTTACGCTTATTGGGACTATAGATTTTTGCTATTACTCTTATTCTCAATAACGTTGGATTTCGTAGCGGCAAAAAAGATTCATAAAGCTAAAAGTTCAAAAGGCAGGAAGTTTTGGTTTATTATTAGTATAGCCATTAACTTATCGTTGTTAGGCTTTTTTAAATACTATAATTTTTTTATAAGTACCTTTTCAGATGCAGCCGGTTTAGTGGGGGCACCTGTTCATCCTACATTACTGAAGCTGGTGTTACCCGTAGGAATTTCATTTTATACCTTTCATGAGCTATCTTACATAGTAGATGTTTTTAAGAAAAGGATAGAACCGGTAGATAACTATGTTGAATATGCACTTTTTGTAACCTTTTTCCCCTTGTTGGTTGCCGGCCCTATTGAAAGAGCCACTCACCTTTTACCACAAGTTCAAAAAAAGCGATTTTTTGATTATGATACAGCTGCTTCAGGTATGAAGCAAATACTTTGGGGCTTATTTAAGAAAATAGTAATAGCTGATAACTGTGCTGAGATAGCTGACGCGATTTTCAATAACGCCGCTGGTTATAGCGGAAGCTCACACGTTTTAGGGGCTGTTTTCTTTGCTATTCAAATTTATTGTGATTTTTCAGGTTATTCAGACATTGCATTAGGAACTGCAAAGCTGTTCGGATTTGAACTGCTTAGGAATTTTTCTTTTCCTTATTTTTCCCGCGATATAGCGGAGTTTTGGAGACGTTGGCACATTTCTTTATCCAGTTGGTTCCGTGATTATTTATATATCCCATTAGGAGGTAGTAAAGGAAGCAATTGGATGAAAATTAGAAATACATTTATAATTTTCCTTGTTAGTGGTTTTTGGCATGGCGCTAATTGGACCTTTGTTGTTTGGGGATTCTTGAACGCGGTTTATTTTATGCCTTTATTAATATTTAAGAGAAATAGAAATAATATGGAGATTGTAGCCCAGGGGGCTTATTTTCCAACGTTCAAAGAAGTCTTTGATATAATGTTAACGTTTACTTTAGTGGTTTTTGCCTGGATCTTTTTTAGGGCGGAGGATATGAGCCATGCAATATCCTATATCAGTAAGATTTTCTCTAAATCGTTATTTACATACCCTCATCTTGGCGGCTTATCTTTTGATGTATCTGCTCTGGGTATACTTGTTTTGTTATTCTTTGTTATTGAATGGATTGGGCGTGAAGAAAAATTTGCTATACAGAAGCTGTTTGTAAGTTCCCCGATATATATTCGATGGGCTTTTTACCTGGTGCTTATTGTTACCATAGGTATTTGGAATAAGGATCAGCACCAGCAATTTATATATTTTCACTTTTAGTTCTTCACATGAAGTTATTCGTAAATAAAACCGTAACGTTTTTCATTATACTTTTCTTGTTATTTATTATTGGGATCGTAATTCCACCAACTCCCAAAATAGCAAATTCTTTACTGTTTGGGAAAACAAAGAAAGATTCATTATTAGTAAATACGCCATATCCAAGATTAATATTAGTTGGCGGATCTAATCTTAGCTTTGGGATCAATAGTGAGATTATTAAAGATTCCTTAAAGGTTAACCCAGTTAATACAGCGATACACGCAAATATAGGATTGCGGTTTATGCTTGAACACACCATAAGTTTTGTGAAAAAAGGAGATGTTATAGTTGTTGTACCTGAGTACGATCAATACTACGGAGACTATTTTTACGGGGGTGAAAATTTGGTACGAACTGTTTTTGATGTCTCAAAAAAGGATTATGACGTTTTATCCTTAAAGCAATGGATACATGTATTTCCACAAATTATGAAATATAGCATGTCTAAATATAATTTAAAGAATTTAAATTTTAAAAAGCTGCCGACCTATTCAAGTTTGGATTCTATTTATTTGAAAAGCTCATTTAATAATTTTGGGGATGCCAGTGTTCATTGGCATATGAAAGGCATATATACCCCTCCGGCAGCAAAACTTGAAGACGAGTCAAATAAGTTTAATCAAGATGTTATTGAAGAGTTAAATAAATTTCAAACTGAGGCATTACAGAAGGGGGCTAAGGTTTATATAAGCTTTCCTTCATATCAAGAAAGCTCTTTTAATAATAATCAGTCGGCTATATATAATGTACAAAAGGCTTTGAATACTGCAGGCTTTAAAGTACTTGGAACACCAACCAGATACAGGTTTGCAGACTCCCTTTGTTTCAATACGCCTTATCATTTGGTCAAGAAAGCGGTTGATATACGAACAAAATTGTTAATACAGGATTTAAGAGATAACCTAAATTAGTGTTATAAAGTAAATATCCTTATTAAAACCGATGTTACGGTGAATTTAATGTTTTAATAGCCCGCTACTATAAGGTTTTTTTGTAAAACTCAATAGCCTCCATGATAACCCCGCATGCATGTTCTATTTGCGCAGGAGTGATGATGAGTGGAGGAGCTATGCGCATGGAGTTGCTGCAATGCAAAAACCAGTCGGTTATAACACCGTTTTCAATGCAGCGGTCAATGATTTGTTTATTCAGGTCGAAGTTGTCCAGTTCTACAGCCAGTATTAGTCCCTTGCCGCGCACTTCCTTAATAGCTGGGTGAACCAGCAGCTTACGGAACAAGGCTTCCTTTTCGGCAACGGCAGGTATCAGGTTTTCGTCAAGCAGTACTTCTAATGCCGCCAAGCCAGCAGCGCAGCATACCGGGTGCCCGCCAAAAGTAGTGATATGTCCTAAAATGGGGTTTTCTTTTAAAGCCCCCATAATATGGTTTGAGGCTATAAAAGCGCCGATGGGCATACCGCCACCAAGGGCTTTCGCCAGCAGCAATATATCTGGAACAATGCCATAATGCTCAAACGCGAACAGCTTGCCTGTGCGACCAAAAGCGGCTTGTATCTCATCCAGTATCAGCAGGGTGCCGGTTTCATTACAACGCTGGCGCAGGGCCTGCATATAGCTTAGGTCTGGCACACGGATACCAGCTTCGCCCTGTATGGTTTCTATGATAACGCAGGCGGTTTGTTCGGTGATCAGCTGCAGGTCGGCAGGTTCATTAAAACGGATAAAGCTGATGCCCGGTAATAGCGGGCGGTAAGTTTGTTTAAATTCCTCGTTACCCATTACGCTCAGTGCACCCTGGGTGCTGCCGTGGTACGAGTTATGGCAGGCAACGATCTGCTGTCTGCCTGTAAAACGTTTGGCCAGTTTTAACGCTCCCTCAACCGCCTCGGCACCGGAGTTGGTAAAATATACCGACTGCAAGTTTTCTGGTAGTACAGAAGTCAGTTTTTCGGCAAAACGAACCTGCGGCGTTTGTACGTATTCACCGTAAACCATCAGGTGCATGTACTTTTCCACCTGCTGTTTAACAGCTTCAATAACCTTTGGGTTGCCATGCCCCAGGCTGCTTACCCCGATGCCCGAAATCAGGTCGGTATAAGCTTTGCCCGCCTCATTGTACATATATATACCTTCGGCACGTTCAAATTCAAGCAACAGCGGGAAATTGGTGGTTTGCGCGTTATTGGCTAAAAAAAGCTGACGAAGGGTGGGCATAGATGTAGTTATAAGTATTGAGTTATGCGTTTTTAGTTATCAGGGCAAAGATAAGGGTAATGCGGGAGATGAAGAGGGTTAAAATATCCTCTCTTTGTACGTCATTGCGGAGAACGAAGCAATCTTCTGTGGCAGGATGGATGATATAGCGCAGATTTGTCTATCGTAGAGCGCTCAATTGCCGCTGAGGCTGTTACGTTTTTCGTTGATGTTTTGTTTTTTAGAGGTACTCAAGAGGGCTTCGCCGTTTGTCTTGATACAAAAGTAACCAAAAGATCAAGACAAAAAAAAGCTTCCCCCCACAGGCAAAACACCCTGGCCCGCTTTTTTGTCAGGCCTTTATCCGCTTTTTGACTATTATCTTTGTCATTCTTAGAAACGAAGGATCCATCGCCTAATAAATTCTTCGATATAGCTCAAAATGACAATTATTATTTACTATTCCCCGTCCTCCATTCAGCAGATCAGCTTCGGGTGAAAACAGGCAGAACATGGTGGCCAGTGCGGTTGCAGGGGGCATAGCAAATATTTGCTGAAGCTTAGGGCATTGAGCGAACGAAGTAGGGCAACTTTTTGCAGCCCGTGGTTCTGCCTGTTTTGCAGGGCAAAGGCCATGTGCGGCAAAGAAGCCTTTCTGCTGAAAGCCTTTTTGGTTACTTTTGTGGCCACAAAAGTAACAGCCTTAGCGGCAATTGAGCGCTCTGCGATAAGTATATTCGCCCTGCTATTGAAAATTGCTTTGTGCCATAGCGTGCACAGATATAACAATTAGTTTCCTGCTCTTTCACTGCGCTCGCTGAGTTGTTTGATGAGCTCATCGCGAAACTCCTGTTCGCTTTTATACAGCTTGCTTACCTTTTCTGGCGGCAGAATTTTAGAGAAAGCATCGCGGTAGCGCTTGCGGATGCCTACCTGCTGGCTTTCGTAATAGATCTCTTTATCAATTTGCTCGGTGCCGTTAGTGGCGGCGCTGGAGTTGTTAAGGCGTTTTAATATATTAACAGCGGTAAGTTCCTGCTGATATTGGCGGTATAAAGGCCAAAACTTAGCCGATTCCTCATCGGTAAGGTCAAGTTGTTTGCCAATAAACCGGTCGCGCGCGGCTTCCAGACGTTTACCCATGCCTTTTTTATCACGGGGTGGGGCAGGGGTTATCCGTTGCCGCTGAACCAGGCTATTGCTGACCTGTGCGTAAGATTCACGGCCGGCAGCTATAATAAACAAGAAAATAAAAATAAGCCTGATCAATTTACTCATTAAAAATATATCGTTTAATTAGTATCTAAATAATCTGACAGGTCTACATCCAAATTGTCGCTGTTAATTTGTTGTCCGTGATCCATCAAGGCACGGGTATCGCTTGCATCGGCATGCAACTGCAGGTAATTTTTAATTTCATCAACAGGCACGGTTGACAATTGCTCGTGTAAAAACGACTGATCGTGCTTTACAGGTGTCTCGGCATTTTTAATGACCACACCAATACCCAATATAAGGGCAAAACAGGCCGCAGTAGCATACTTGAAAATATGCGATGCGAAAAGCTTGCGTACAACGCCTTTCTTATTAGCTGCAGCCGGCATGGTAACCACTTTGGCAGTTTCCTGGTTAACCGTTTTATTGAGGATGTTTTGGCTTAACTGCTCAAAATAATTTTCAGGAACAGTAAAGCTTTCGGCCTCGTTTTGAATATGCTGCTCCACAGCTATCCGGCTTTGGATACGGCTATCCAGCTCCTCAAAGTAATTTTCAGGAACGGTAAAGTTTTCAGCCTCATTATTTACATACTGCTCAATGGCAATGCGGCTTTGAATGTTGCTGCCAAGCTCATCAAAATAATTTTCGGGCACATCAAAACCCTGGTGCTCCGGGTTTAATGCCTGCTCTACAGTAATGCGGCTTTGGATATTGCTGCTAAGCTCGTTAAAATAATTTTCCGGAACGGTAAAGCCAGTGCTTTCCGTGTTTACAGCCTCGTTAATACGTATACGGCTCTGTATGTTGCTGCTTAATTGTTCAAAGTAGTTTTCAGGAACGGTAAACCCACTGGATGAGCCTTTTAGCTCTTCCAGCCTTATGCGTGATGTAATGTGCTGCGCTAATTCGTCGAAATAGCCAGACGGCACTGTGAACGGGTTTCCGGTACTTACCCGCTTCAGTGATTCATAATCATCCAGCCACTCCCTATTGTCCATATCGCTTTTCATACATAACTATAGATGAACATAGTGCTAAAAGGTTTAATGCAAAAATAAATTAATCTTTAGACAGCAAAAAAGCTTCGATCTTTTTAACCGCAAGGTGAAAAGATGCCTTTAAAGCACCTACGCTTGTGCCCAAAACGTCAGATATTTCTTCATACTTCATATCATCATAATACTTCATATTGAATACCAGGCGTTGTTTTTCGGGCAGGGTTAACAAAGCTTCCTGTAATTTGCGTTGCGCCTGGTCGCCGTTAAAGTAGCTCGAATCAGCCAGTGTATCGGCCAGTTCATAAGCCACATCATCTAACGAAACATTATTCTTTTGTTTTTTCTTATTCAAAAAAGTAATGCACTCGTTTGATGCTATCCTGTACATCCAGGTATATAGCTGCGCGTCATTTCTAAAAGTCAGCAGGTTTTTCCAAACCTTCACAAAAACATCCTGAACCAGGTCGTCCGCATCATCATGGTCAATAACCATGCGGCGTATGTGCCAGTAAATTTTTTGCTGGTATTTTTTCAATAACAGGTTAAACGCTTCGTTACGTGTCTTCTCGTCCTGGAACTTGCTTAAAATCTCTGAATCTTCAACCTGCAACGACATTTTTTAATTTTTATAGTTAAAATGCTGATTACTGCATTTTGTTTTCTTTCCAGCCCTTTTTTACAGCAAGCATATATGCTCCGTGTCAAAGCTGCGGTGGCAAATATACTTACAAATTAAACTTTTGTAAATAAAGTTATTGTATAAGATCAAGCACCTGCTGTGACGAGTTTTTGGTATCAACCTTACCAATCACATGGCTGATAACACCATTGCAGTCAATAATAAACGTAGTGCGGGCGGTACCCATGTATTGCTTGCCGTACATGTTTTTTTCAACCCAAACACCATAGGCCTCAACAATTTGTTTTTCGCTGTCGGCAATAAGGGTAAAGGGTAGGTTATATTTGGTTTCAAATTTTTTGTGCGATTTTTCATCGTCGGTGCTTACGCCGATTACTTCAAAGCCTTTACTTAACAGCGATTGGTAATTATCCCTGAAATCGCATGACTCAGCAGTGCAACCGGGGGTATCATCTTTTGGATAAAAATAAAGGATCACATTTTTTCCTTTATAATCAGTAAGAGAAACTGTTTTTCCGTTCTGATCTTTCGCGGTAAAATCCGGGGCTTTATTGCCCTCTTTTAATGTTGACATAGGTGGTTTGTTTTGTTATGATACAGTATCAAGTACTAAGTATCAAGTATCAGGATTTTTTTGATGATTGCAAATACCCAATTTTGGTGGTCTTGATCTGGTATCAAGTATCATGCTTTTTGATGACTGTAAAAGTTCAATTGTGATAATCTTGATACCTGATACTAACTACTTGATACTACCTATAAAATTCTGCCTTAAATTCCGAAAAATTATTTTTATTGTCGCTAACATTGAGTTTAAACTCATGTTTGCCCGGTGCAATATCTCCGTTAAAGGTATAACTTAGTATCTTACTTTTGTAATCCCACTCCATTAAAACCCATTTATTGTCGATAGTACCCGCATAACTCTTAATGCCCGACATATTATCGCCTATGCGGAAGTTGATGCTTTTGGCCGCAGCCATGTTTTTGCCATTCAATATGTTGAGCGCGTGGATAACCGGCGGTATGGTATCTATCTTAATAAAATAATCGCCAAAGCTGGTAACTTTTGATTTTACATAGCCGTCTTCAAAAAAGCCGCCCTGGCAGGCTCCTATGGTACTTACAATTACGGCCTTATCAGCAAATGCGCCCAAATCGGCATCTGGTTTTATCCAAAGGTCATAGTTGTCATGAATAGGGGTAAGCCGGTTATGGATGTGGTGAACCTGCGAAAAGCCCGACGCCGGTTTAGGCGATACCGAATAGATAAAATCCAGATCGTCATACAAATTGCCCGGCATAATGGTAACCTTTACCTTATCGGTGCTGAACTCGTTTTTCTTATCGTAATGAAACAAGGTGCCTGCTATTTTATTTGCAGCCGGGGTATACTTGCTTGATTGTACCTTTAATTTCACGGTGGATGTGTTGCCGGCTACATCTTTTACCACGTATTCTACTTCGTGCAGCGCATCGTCATCAAAAGTGATGATACCGCGATTGATGGATTGCGGGTAAAGAGATATGTGGCTGCCCGGTAGTATAAAACATTTTTGCATCCATCTGCGCGATGAGGTGAAGGCGGGGTAATCAATATAAGCATTGATGGCATGAGTTTGATCAAAAGCGAAACGCTCGACTGTAAAGGTGTATACTGTTTGGCCATCCAGTTTTAATTCGATGGAATAAATACCATTATGATTGGCCGAGGTGCTGTTCATATCGGTAGCATTGATGCCGAAACCCACATAGCCGCTTAGATGCAGAGTTTGGGGTTTGGTTAGGTGATAGTTGCCTGCAGCGCCTATGATAGGCAAAAACTCACGCGGTGTTTTTTCGCTGAAAGGGTTACCATTCAAATGATAAATGCCGATAGATGTAATGGTTGGCGGCACACGGTCTGGAATGGTAAGGCCAAACAGCTGCGCGTTAATAGTTTCCTCAGTTTTGGTATCCCTGATCTCAAAGTGAACATGCGGCCCGGCCGATGCACCGGCATTACCTGATATGGCCACTACCTCATCTTTACGAACAGGTACCTGTGTTGGCTGCAAATTAAAGTCGGCCTCATAGGTTTGATGATCGTATTGATAAGCTTTCACCAAAGCCGCAACCGCGGGCGAAAAGCTTTGCAGGTGACCATAAACCGTAGTATAGCCATTGGGATGTGTAATGTAAATTGCCCGGCCAAAGCCGCCAAACTGCACCCTTACCCTTGATATATAGCCATCATTAACGGCATGTACAGGGTAACCGGTACGCTGGTTGGTTTTAAAATCGAGCCCCGAGTGAAAGTGCGCCGGTCTCAGCTCGCCGAATGAGCCTGCGGTACTTGGCGGCAGATCAAGCGGATAACGGAAATAGTTTTGCGGGTAGGGCCTGCTTTGTATAGGTGTGGTTTGGGCATTTATACCGGCGTTAAGGGCCAGGCATAACGCAGCCGTAATTAAATATTTAACCATGTGTTATTTTACGTAAAAGTCAAGCAGTTTTTCATCCTTCAGGTATCCTTCCAACCTGTCGCCAACTTTTACTTTTGATACTCCCGGTGGAGTGCCTGTAAATATAAGATCGCCCTTTTTAAGAGTAATATATGGTGAAACAAACGCGATTATGTTCTCGAACGGAAAAAGCAGATCGCGGGTGTTGCCCTGCTGGCGTACCTCGCCATTGATATCCAGTTTAAAGTTCAGATCATAAATATTCGCGAACTTGCTTTTAGGCACAAAGTTGCTGATAGGCGCCGAACCGTCAAATGCTTTGGCCAGCTCCCAGGGTAAGCCTTTTTCTTTGTGGCGACTTTGAATGTCGCGGGCGGTGAAATCGACACCCAGTGCAATTTCATCGTAGTAACCGGCAGCAAATTTTTGATTGATGTGCTTGCCTTCTTTACTTATTTTTAAAACGATCTCGATCTCATGATGCACATCTTCAGAAAAATCGGGATGATAAAAAGGTTTATTATCCTTGATAATGGCAGTATCGGGTTTCATAAAAATAACCGGAACGGCTGGTACGGGGTTATTCAGTTCTTTGGCGTGCTCGGCATAGTTGCGGCCAATGGCAATAATCTTCATAAGTAAGGTATAAACGCCAAATCTAAATAATTAGCGTGGTAAGTGGTAGTAACATTTGGGTTTTATACTCTAAGTAAATCTCTATGTCTGAATTTATCTGAATCACTATTTTTAAGATTGAGGGATTATTTTTTTCATTACGAGGAGGAACGACGAAGTCAGAACCTCTCCAAAGAGTAATAGCCCATGAAAAGGCAGTTTAATCAAATCAGGCTGTTTATCGACTCACCCCGACATCGCTATGCTTGTCGACCCTCTCTTCAGCTTCGCTGTAAAGAGGGTGAGGGAGCTTTTCTTTGACTTTTACCCATTTTACTTATCCTCTTTCCGCCGCAGGCGAAGAGAAGGTGCCCGAGCGAAGCAATGGGCAGGTGAGTCGTTTGTATGGCACGCTATTTCAAAGGTTATGCCTTTTCATGGGCTATTACTCTCCAAAGGAAGGGGTAAATACTTTTTAAACTTTTTTGCTTTTTACAGTACCGAAATCCGTTTAATAACCGATTCAGTGCCGGCTACTACACGTACAAAATAAAAACCGCTGGTGAGCTTGTTGTTGATGGGGTAGTTGATGCTATGATCGCCGGAATCAACTCTTGATGAGAACATGGTAGTGATATCGTTGCCCAAAACATCCATTATCTTAATGGTTACATTGGCATTGCGCGATATGGTATATTTTAAATTGATCTGCTCAGTAGCGTTTACCGGATTAGGGTATAGCTGTACATCATTTAGCAGCTTATCATCTGATCGTTGTACACTCACTTTTACGCTTGATGTAACGGCAGGCTTTAACGGGGGAAGTACCAAATGAAGGCCGTTTTTTAAATAAGAGGTCTTTTTCCCTTTTGAAACACGCAGGTAAGTGGTATCGTTTTTTAACTTCAGAGGCTTAGTTTCGGCAGCAAAGGCACAGCTCATAAAAACTGACAGCGCAGTTAATACGATACGTGTGTTATAAATAAAGAGATAAGTAATGTTTCGCCTCATTTTTAAGTCTTGCTTACAAAAGTATAAATAAAGCCCTGATCAATTCAAAAAATGATGTTTTTATAAAACTTTTTAACAAAATTTAACAAAAACTGTTCAGTTTACGGTTTAGACTTCTTTTTTCTTTATACGTTTAATGATTATTTAAGTTTAACCAAAAAAAATGATAGTTTTGCAACTTTAATATATAATTAGTGTCAAACCATAAAGATCTGCAAAAACTGACCGCGGCTGGCCTGCTGATCAGTTTAGGAATAATTTACGGTGATATTGGTACCTCCCCATTATACGTATTTAAGGCTATTGTCGGAACCGAACATTCCAGCATTTCCCAAACCATTACCGAAACATTAGTATTAGGAGGCGTTTCCCTCATATTCTGGACGCTAACACTGCAAACCACGCTCAAATATGTGGTGATCACGTTACGTGCGGATAACAAAGGTGAGGGCGGAATATTCTCCTTGTTTTCGCTGGTTAGGCGTAAGGCAAAATGGCTCATAATACCTGCTGTAGTTGGTGGCTGCGCCTTGCTTGCCGATGGTATTATTACCCCGCCAATTACCATATCATCAGCTATTGAAGGACTGCAAACTTATTACCCCGAGCTGCCAACCATGCAAATAGTGATGGCCATTATTACGGCTTTGTTCATTATTCAGCAGTTTGGTACATCATTGGTAGGTAAGGCTTTTGGGCCTATCATGTTTATCTGGTTTACCATGATGGGTGTGCTGGGTATCAGTTATATAGCTCACGACCCATCGGTAATAAGGGCCTTAAACCCATATTACGCTTATAAGTTGCTAAGTACCAGTACCGGCGGTGAGGCTTTCATCGTACTTGGAGCGGTATTTTTATGTACCACCGGAGCCGAGGCTTTATACTCCGATTTGGGCCACTGTGGTAAAGATAACATCCGTATTAGCTGGATTTATGTAAAAGCCTGCCTTATCCTGAACTATCTTGGTCAGGCGGTATGGCTGCTTCAATTTGCTAACCATACTATTGATCTTAACGTAAATAACCCTTTTTACAAAATAATGCCGCCCTGGTTCCTGATATTCGGTATCGGTATTGCAACGGTTGCGGCTATTATTGCCAGTCAGGCGCTCATTTCAGGTTCATTTACGCTGATAGCCGAGGCTGTAAGGC
>NZ_JBCECK010000066.1:0-29109 GCF_039207105.1 Mucilaginibacter sp. | reverse complement strand
ATATCAGGCTTATCATCAGGTCAGTATTGTTACCACTCTGAACTCCGTTATTGGTAACAATACCTGGTTGCTGTACGGCGGCAATAGGGGCAGGGGCAACGGCTTCCGGTTTTAATACATCAGCCGCAAGATTGGCATCAAGATACGTGGCTAACAATTGCAGGCTGTTATATTCTTCAAACAGCTTCCTGAAAGTGATGGAAATGTTGAATGTTTTTTTAAGATTGGTGGCTATTTGAGTTAAGGAAAGGGAATCAAACCCGATTTCAATAAAACTTAAACCAGTGTTTGCGGCATCAATTTCAATACCCGCGGCATCTTCAAATATTTCTTTTAGTTTGGTAATTAAAATATCTTTTCTCATTGGTGTTGTTGGCGGAGTTGTATTTTCAGTATGCTGTACAAAAGCATCTGATGCTGTTTCAATTTTGTTAATAATAGCTGGTTCAAGCCAGTAACGTTTATGATCAAAAGCGTAGGTTGGAAGGTCAATTTTTTGCCTGTCCTGACCTTCGTAAATGGTCTTCCAATCGGGTTCAATACCGTTTAGCCACAATTGGCCCAAAGCCTTTAGTACGGAATAACCTTCATTAAAGGTTTCAGTTTTTTCAAATCCGGATATTGCTATAACTGCATTACTTGCTGCATGTTGACGGGTTAGCGTAGTTAATACATATCCGGGGCCAACTTCCAGAAACAATCGGCCTGTATCTTCCATCAATGTATCCAACGCATCTGCAAAGCGGACGGTTTTACGCAGGTGTTGTGCCCAATAGGCAGGGTCAGTAGCCTCAGCAGCACTCATCCAGTTGCCGGTAACGGTTGATACAATAGGTTTTACAGGGGGATTTAATTTTACTGATCTGATAATGTCTTCAAAAACAGGGACAATACTATCCATCATGGATGAATGGAAGGCATGGCTTGTATTTAGGAGGCGACCTGGTATACCTTTGGTAGATAACTCATCCGAAAATTTAGTAATGAGTTCATCAGGCCCGGCAACTACGCATAGTTTGCGGCCATTAATAGCGGCGATTGATAATTCTTCGGGCAATAGTTTTTTAAGATCTTCTGCCGCTAACCTTACTGATAGCATGGAACCTTTAGATACGCTGTTAACTAACCTTGCTCTTTCTGATATCAATGTTAAAGCATCCTGAAGGCTAAACACACCTGCCAAATGAGCCGCCACAAACTCGCCAATGCTGTGACCGGCTAACACCTCTGGCTGGATGCCGCGGCTTAGCCATAATTTCGCCATGGCGTATTCTAAAATGAATATGGCAGGTTGCGCGTTAAGGGTTTGTTTTAGCTTTTCGTGCAATAGTTCATCCGGTGCGTCCGGGTACATGGTTTGCAGCAGATCCTCATGAATGGTTCCTTTAAGTAAACCTATACACTCATTTACCGCGGCGGTAAATACAGGCTCGCTCTTATACAGATCAAGCCCCATACCTGCGTATTGTGAACCTTGTCCCGGAAACAGGAATACCACTCCGGTGGCTTTTGCTTTTAAGTTTTTAGATGATGATGAGTCAGAAGGCTCGTTGAGTTTGGCCAACAATTCATCCTGATCAGCCGCTATTAGAAACCTGCGAAAGTTAAAACCTGCTCTGGTGGTTTGTAAGGTATAAGCCGCATCATTCAGGTTAATATTTTTATGTTGAGCAAGGTGATCGCCTAATTTATGTGCATAGTTGTTAACGCTATTTTCAGTTTTGGCCGACCAGGTGATCAGCTTTAAAGGTTTATCAACTTTGCTGGTTACCTGAGCAGTTTCAAACTCTTCTACAACAACATGTACATTGGTACCACCAACACCAAAAGAACTAACTCCGGCACGTCGCACACCATCGGCATCCCAGGGTTTTAATTGCGCATTCACATAAAATGGGCTATCGGCAATATCAATGTTCGGGTTTATCTGATTGTAAAACAAAGAAGGCGGGATTTGCCTGTTACGTAAAGACAGTATGGTTTTAATTAACCCGGCCACACCTGAGGCTGCCGTTAAGTGACCCATATTGCTTTTTACCGAGCCAATTGCACAAAACTGTTTATTTTGCTGCTGGCCAAATGCCAGGTTAAGCCCTTCAATTTCAATAGGGTCACCAATAGGGGTGGCTGTGCCGTGTGCTTCTACGTAGCTAATAGTTGAGGCTTCAATACCGGCATCATCAATAGCCATCGCTATGGCGCCTGCTTGGCCCTGGGCGCTTGGCCCGCCAAAGCTGCTTTTACCAGAGCCATCATTATTAACGCCAACACCTTTTATGACACCATAAATCGTATCGCCATCGCGTTTAGCCTCTTCCAGATTTTTTAACAACACCACACCTGCACCATCACTAAAAACAGTTCCGGTTGCCTGCGCGTCAAACGGACGGCAATGACCATCGCTGCTCATGATAGAGCCTTCTTCATACAGATGCCCGCTTTTTATGGGCGAGGTTACAGATGCCGCGCCCGCCAAAGCTACAGAACATTGTCCTTCACGAATACTGGTTACCGCTTGCGCTACCGCCAATAAGGAGGTTGAACAGGCTGCATAAACCGCCACGGCAGGCCCCTGTAGGTTTAGCTGATAGGCTGTACGTGTGGCTATATAATCCTTTTCGTTTAGTAACCTTACCTGGAAATGGCCTGTACGTTCTACAAGTTCTGGATTAGTTAAAACGTTGTTATTGTAATACGTATTGTATCCACAGCCGGCAAAAACGCCAACCGGGCCGTTATATTTTTCGGGGAGATGGCCGGTTTTTTCCAGAACTTCCCAGGCCAGTTCTAAAAATATACGCTGCTGCGGATCCATCAATTCAGCAGCCCTTGGGTTAAAGCCAAAAAACTCGGCATCAAATTCGTCGGCATTATCAATTATTCCCCTTGCTTTTACATAAGCAGGATCATTTTTGATACCCGCAGGAATATTTCTATCCAGTTCTTCGGCGCTGAAAAAGCTGGTGGTTTCGCGCCCTTCGCTTAATAGCTGCCAAAACTCATCAATGGTATTAGCACCCGGAAAACGACCGGCCATACCTATAATGGCAACATCACGATTTGCACCGGTATGTTTATTTTTTCTGGAAAAAAGAGCTGGGGTATTTTGCTGATCTCCACCTAAAAAAGCAGCCAGGCCGCCAACGGTTGGGAATTGATATAGCTTGGTAACAGGAATCCGATAATTATGCAGCTGTTTTAATTGGGCTACAGTTTTGAGCGCCAATAAGGAGTTGCCGCCAAGCTGAAAAAAATCGTCGTTTAAACCTATCCTGTCTAATTGTAAAAGGCTCATCCAAACATTGGTAATGTTTTTTTCGGTAAGTGTTGCCGGAGCTTTGTATAATACATCAAGTTCGGGGCGTTGGAGGCTGGGTTCGGGCAGGGCTTTGCGATCAACCTTGCCGCTGGTGGTCTTAGGCAGCTCATTTAACCATACATAAGCCGATGGCAGCATAAAATCGGGTAGGTGTTGCTCCAGGTGTTTACGCACCGCATCTGTATGTTGATGATCGTTAGAGGCAACAAGATAAGCCAACAGTCTTTTTTGCCCGGAAGCATCTTCGCGTGCAATTACCACGGCTTGTTTAATATTTTCCAGTTGATTGATCAGCACTTCGATCTCACTCAGCTCAACCCGGTTACCACGAATTTTTACTTGCGTATCCCTGCGGCCTAAATATTCAATATTGCCATCAGGTAAATAACGGGCAAGGTCACCGGTACGATAAATGCGAACTGTTTCATCTGTTGTTTTCTGCCAGTTGATAAACTTTTCGTTAGTAAGGTCGGGTTTGTTTAAATAGCCCTCAGCCAAACTGATACCCGCTACGCAAAGCTCACCGGTTTCACCCTTAGGAAGTGCATGCAGGTTTTCATCCAATATCAGTATTTCAGTAGCGTCAATCGGTACGCCGATGGTGGGTAAAGCAGGCCACTGGGTAGCATCTCCATCCAATTTAAGCTCCGTTACCACATGCGTTTCGGTGGGGCCGTATTGGTTATATAATACAGAACCGGGCAGGGCTTTAAAAAAGTTGATGATCTGCGGAGTGACCTTTAGTTGTTCGCCCGCGGTCATCACTTCTTGTAAACAAGCTGGGATATGATTGTTGGCAATGGCTGCTTCTGTCAGGTATTGTAATACCACAAATGGCAGAAATATACGGTTTATGGACTGAGCCTCGATATACTGTAGCAGTTTAACAGGATCTATCCTTAATTCTTCATCAATAAGTACCAGCGTACCACCCGTGGTCAGGGTAGCGAATATTTCCTGGAAAGATACATCAAAGGTTAAGGGAGCGAATTGTAAGGTATTGGTACCACTTGCTGCGATGGACTTAACCTTTTGCCACTGTAATAAATTTACCAAAGCCGCATGACCCATTAATACACCTTTGGGCTTACCTGTTGAACCTGATGTATAAAGCACGTAAGCATCTCCTTGGATTTCTACAGGAGGGAAGGAGGTGGCTTCCGGATAGGGAACATCGCTTAACAGGATATTTACAGGGAATGCTTCAAATAGCGGTTTCTCTTTCGAGGTAACCAGGCAGGTGTCAATACCTGAATCCTGAATAATTTGTTCAAGCCGGTCAGTAGGATAATCCGGATCGAGCGGTAAATAAGCCTTACCGGCTTTGAGTATAGCTAAAACACTGATAATGGTTTCAATACACCGGCGCGTACTTACCCCAACAATAGCTGAACCGGGCGATTGGCCTAAAAGCGTAGCGGCAAGATCATTTGCCTGTTGATTTAGTTGTGCATAGGAAAGTTTGGCATTGCCATAAGCAACAGCGGTATTATCAGGTGTTTTACCAGCTTGCTCTTCGAATACTTGATGAATAAGGAGTGGATGACCCATATCCGTTGTAGATAAGTAACCGCTATTGATATTCATAGGTTTGACAAGGGTTGGCTATACTGACCTAACCATTTATTATTGGTTTTAAAGCTTTTGCAGGAAACTTTAATTAGTTCAATATAGCAATTTTATGTTTTATATATTTTAATATTTTATGCAAATAAATTTGTTGTTACGCTAAACTGATTTAGGTTGTGAAAGTAATTTAACTATCTATATTAAACGTTAAATTATAAATTAAGTTTAAGCTACTGTTGCTTTGCGCTGCGCCTTTTCCCAAACCGCGCTTTGTTTGGTGGTAAAATACCTGATAATGCCTGCTAAAACCGCATAATTCATCACGCAAAAATAATAAGGTATAAATAATATTTTGATGCGTAACTGCTTTTTCTCCATCATAAAACCCAACAGCGCTAATACATAAAACAATACCTGAGCTACCAGCAATACCTGGTAACCGGTTGCCTCGGGTTGAAGGGCAAGCACTATGTTTAAAACAAATGATAGTATTAAAAGAAACGGAGTAACAGTCCATCTTAAAACACGGTGGCTGATGTATTGAAACGACAACACCGGATAAGGGAATGGATTAAATAGACTTTTCAACCTTAAAATAGATTGTATGCCGCCTGCTGCTATCCTGATCTTCCTTTTTAATTCTTCCGATACGTTTTCTGATGCAGTTTCGGTAGCATAAGCCTCAGGTTCATAAACAATGCGGTAACCTTGTTGAGCTATCAGCATTGAAATCATGAAATCGTCCAGAACGGTATCAGCTTCAACGGGTTTGTAAAGGGAACGGCGCACGCTGAACAACTCACCTGCAGCACCCACTACCGAGTAAAGCTCTGAATCCCATTTTTTTAATGCTGATTCATATTTCCAGTAAAAACCTTCTCCGGCGGCGCTTGCATCAGCGTTTTCATCAAAGTGTACCCGTTTTTCGCCGGCAACAGCTCCAACGGTTTTATCCTCATAATGCCTGCAAATTTTGATCAGGGCATCTTTATTTAGAAAAGTATTGGCATCTGTAAAAACAACGGCATCAGTATCTACATAATTCATAGCACGATGAATGGCCGCTATTTTACCGGCTCGCTGTGGCTGGTGCAACAATTTAATCTGGGGGTACTGGGCTATAATACCAGGTGTATTATCTGATGAACCATCAGTTACAAAAAGTATATTCAACTTATCAGCCGGATAATTTAGTAAAAGGCTGTTTGCTATTTTCTCTTTTATAAAACCTTCTTCATTATAGGCAGCCACCACCAGTGTGCACGATGGCAGGTTGTCTATGTTATCGGCTATTACAGATTTTGATCCTTTAAATATGCGCTTAAGGCGGATAATTAAGTATAGGAGTATCCCATAACCAGCAAATGTGTAAAAAACAATGATCAGGCTAAGCGCTAATAAAATTTTCATATGATAGTATTAATGGGATAACCTAAATTCTTACTGTTTTTTGAATGTGTAAAATTCCACCACACAGCTTTAAATAGCATGGGTATAAAATTGTAATTTTTAGCTTTAACATAGGCTACTGTATTCCTCGGTACCACGAACAATAAAAAGTAAATATAAAATACCTGGCGTTTGAAAAAGGTGGCATTCCTACGTATAAAGAGTATCCGGTTGCGGGTCATGAAGTATTCCTTTAACCGGCTTTTTTTTCCTACAGAAACAGATTCTTTATGATAGATCAAGGCATCGGTGCAAACCCAGGCTTTATACCCGGCGCGGTTAATGTGCTCGCACCAATCTACTTCCTCATAATATAAAAAGAAGTTTTCGCTCATCAAACCTGCTTTATCAATCGCCTCTTTCCTGATCATCATAGCCGCACCGTGGCAATAGGCAGTAGGGCCTGTATGGTTAAACTGACCCTGATCTGTTTGGCGTATACCTATACAACTGTTGCGGCAGGTATAATAATTCATAGGGGTATAACCGGCGTATTGTATCAGATGCTTGTTACTAAAATATTTGATCATGGGCGATACCATGCCAACCCCGGCATTATTATCCAATATCTGGGCAAGTTGCTCCACAAGACCGGGCGTAAATTCGGTATCGTTATTAACCAAAAAAAGATAGTCGCCGGTAGCTTGTTGTATACCCAGGTTGTTACCGCCTGCAAAACCAAGGTTTACATCCGAGCGAATAAATTTGATTGCCGGGTATTGTAAAGACCATGCTGGCACTGGGTTTATTTTGCTGGCATTGTCAACCACAATGATCTCGATATTGGTATAACCGTTTGTTTTTTCTATAGAAAGTAATAACTCTTCAGTAACCAATGGCTGGTTGAAGTTTACTGTAACGATAGAAATTTTTTTCATCTAAACTATTTGATATATAATGGTTTGATTAACGGTTTAGTCTTTTGAAACCTTATCCAGGCAGTTTTGCAATACAACAGCAAATTCCTTATCATTTGGGGGAGCAAATATAGTGTTGTGCTCACCGGGTATATCATGTACATGAACACCTTTCAAAGCAAATGGACGCCATCCCAGGAAATTAAAATCCGGCATGTAGAAAGTGCGTTTCTTAGCCCTGAACAATTCTATTGCGATAGGTAAAGGGATCAGAATATAATTGCGCAATGCTTTTTCGCTGGCCTCATCAATTTCATTATCATAAGCGAAGAAACCTTCTTTTTTCTCTTCTTTTGATGGCGATAGTTTCCAGAAGAGTTTAATGATCTTTCTTTTGATGATCAGGCTTTTGTATTCAATAGTGCGCTTAGGGTCATCAGCAAGCAATACCGCGCTGTAACCTACTTGTTTTAAAACTAAAGCGGCTTTATTGACAGCCCTTTTTAAAGAAGATTGATGTACGGTTGATTGCTCAGCGTAAGTATCAAACATGGCCAGCATTTTTACTTCTTTACCAGCAGCCATTAGCTGTTTGGCCATTTCATAGGCAATAATACCACCTAATGAATAACCGGCAAGTGCATAAGGCCCTTCAGGGTTTTTAGCCACGATCTCGGCAATATAGTTAGCCGCAATCTCTTCCATTACATCTAATGGTTCATCAATACCATTAAGCCCTTTGGCCTGTAAACCATAAACGGGTTGTTCGGCATCCATATTCATGGCCAGGGCATTAAATAATAATACGTTTAAGCCGGCGCCATGCACAATGTACAATGGCATTTTGCTGCCGCTTGGTTTAATAGGCACCAATGATTCCCAGGTGATGGATGTGGCATCAACTTCAAGCCGTGCGGCCAGTTTTTCAACTGTCGAGTACTCAAACAAGGTAGCCAACGGCAAACGTTTACCAGTTTCCTTTTCCAGGCGCGCCATAATCTGTACCGCCACTAATGAGCGGCCACCAAGCTCAAAAAAGTTATCCAGAATGCTGATGTTTTCCAGGCCCATCAGTTCCTGCCATATATCAGCAACCAGCTTTTCGTTGCTGGTACGCGGGGCAATAAACTCGCCGCTGCGTTGTATGTTGCTATAATCAGGTTTAGGTAATGCCTTACGGTCAATTTTGCCATTGGGGGTAATAGGGATGGTATCCATAATCACAAAATCATCAGGCACCATATACTCAGGTAGTACGGCAAGCAGACCCTGTTGCCAGCTATCGAATGCTGGCTTTAAATCGGTTATTGGTTTGTTAACAATAACATAAGCTACTAAACGTGGGTTACCTGGGGTGTCTTCACGGGCAATAACTACCGCTTGTTTAATGTTATCTTCCTTTAACAGATTTTGTTCAATTTCTTCCAGTTCTATACGGTAACCACGAACCTTTACCTGATGATCAATACGGCCAAGGCAAACTATTTCACCATCTTCTCTGATTTTACCCAAATCGCCGGTGCGGTACATTTTGCTGCCCGGAATAGCTGAGAATATATCATCAACAAAGCGCTCTGCCGATAGTTCTGCACGATTCAGATAGCCAACAGCAACGCCATCACCACCAATATAGATCTCGCCGATGGTTCCGTCGGTATAATTTTTAAGCGCTTCATCTAAAATATATACCTGTGTGTTGTTAACCGGTCTGCCAATGGTTATATCATCTTCGCTGGTTACCTGTTTAACGGTAGAATAGATGGTTGTTTCAGTTGGGCCATACATATTCCAGATCTCGGCACATTTAGGTAAAAGCTGAGCAACAAGATCTTTAGGCATAGCTTCGCCTCCACAAAATACCTTTAACGGAAGTTTTTGATCCCAGCCCGATACCAGCATCATGCGCCAGGTATAAGGAGTAGCCTGCAGTATAGAAACCTGCTCGGCCTTTACCAGATCAACCAGGGCACGGCCATCTTTTGCGGTAGCGGAGTCAGCGAGTAAAAGCTGGGCGCCGCTGATAAGCGGTAAATACAGGTCAAGACCGGCTATATCAAAAGAGATGGTAGTAACGGCCAATATCTTATCGGCTGTGGTTATACCAGGTTCTGTTTGAACGCTCAGTAAAAAGTTAACGAGATTATGATGCAAAATTTGAACACCCTTTGGTTTTCCGGTAGAACCAGAAGTGTAAAGAATATAAGCGAGGTTTTGACCTGTTACGGTAACCTCTGGTTCATTGGCCGAATAAAGAGGAAACTTCTCGATAGCATCTTCAATTAAAACCTCGGTTGAGTTGGTTATAAAGTGCCCGTGATATTTTTGCGATGTGATCAATATCCTGGCCGATGAATCTTCCAGCATAAACTCAATCCTATCTTTCGGATATTCAGGATCAAGCGGTACATAGGCTGCACCTGTTTTCATAATGGCCAGCAATGATATCACCATCTCAGGCGAACGGTCAAGCGCTAAACCGGCTACGTCACCTTTTTGCAAACCTTTTTCCATCAAATATTGAGCAAGTTTGTTAGCCGTATCATTTAAGCTTTTGTAGCTGTAAACGCGGTCGTGAAATTTAAGCGCAATTTGATCAGGAGTTTCCTGTGCACGTTCGGTTACCAGATGATGAAGTGCTTTATCTTTCGGGTAGTCAACCTGTGTATCGTTCAGTGTATTTATAGCCTCTGTATTTATTGTAGTAGCCATTGGGGTATCGCTTTATTTGTACTAAATAATTTTGTTTTTAATTATGCAGCCGTGTGATCATGCGGGGTGTGTATAAATTTTTTATTAGCACCTTTTAGTTTAAATAACAATAACAGCATAGTGAAAAATATTAACGGTAACTTAAGTGCCGCGGCAAATAACTTTTCGTTAAAGAACGCTGCGGGTATTGCAACAACAATACCAATGTAACAGCAAACCGTAGCAGCAAGCCATAAATGCCAGTGCGGGCCAATGCCTGGTAATGCCAATGAGATGAGCAGCATGAATGGCATCAACCCAAGCATGAGTACGCGGGGTAGGATAGACATTTGATATATCTCATTAAAATAATCAAAGTTGCCCCGTAAAAGAAGCTGGCCAAAGCCACTGCTGCCATACTTGCGCAGTAAATTGAACTGGGCCGAAAGCCACCTTTTTCGTTGCTTTTTAAACACCTCTGGGTTGCTTACTTTTTCATCATATATCAAAGCGTTTTCTGCATAGGCAACGCCTATTTTTTGACGGGTAAGTATCAGGCCCATCTCTTTATCAAAGCCGCCAACAGCGTCAATCTGGCCCATGATCTCTTTAAATAAACGATATTCTAAGGCCATTCCAGAACCGATTATGGCTGCCGAAAGATTAAATACACGTTGCGACTTCCTGAAAATGTGATTGTTAACCTCTTCGCTTATAGCATCCAATACCGCAACAGATGTATTGGTGTTTTTGGCAACCCGGTGTCCTTGTATTACCTTTTCTCCTGCTTGTAAATAGTTATTGATCTGGTATAAATAATCAGGGGCGGCAACATTGTCAATATCAAAAACAATAGCAGCATCAAAGCCATAGGCGGTGTTTTCAATAGCTTTGTTCAGGGCTTTTGATTTGGTACTGTTCTCAAAAAAAACTTCCACCACTTGCAATGGCATTTGTTTCAATTTCGCGATGGTTTCGGGTTTAAGCGAATCGGCGATGATACAAACGTGGAACAGATCCTTGGGGTAATCAATAGTTAAAGCGCTTGCGGCAGAGTTTAATAAAATTTCATCTTCTTTGTAAGCACAGATGTAAATTACAATACGGCTTAACGATTTAGCAACCGGAGGTTGTTTGATGGGTATTAATTTCCCCGCGAGTGAGAAAATAAATAGATAAATGCAATATATACCCAGGTATATAAAGATGATATCCATTATTACTGTTGCTATTAATTTGATAATATCCATGTGTAATTAGTTGTCTTTTAAGGGGTAACGTTGAATTAATAATTAAAACAGATTTTAGCCTGTGGTTTAATTATGTAATACAGTATGTAAATTTGATGCCAACAAATTTTTGATCTCCGTTATGCGGTGTTCCCAGGTATTTTCGGCGGCAACCGCGAGTCTTTTCTTTTGTAGTTCGGGCGTATCATTCAGTGCTGTATTGATAGCGGCCGAAAACTCATCCGCGTTTTTACAATAGGCTACCGTATCGCCTGTAAAGTCTTTCAGGTCGGTATTAAAATCGGTTGATACCACAGGTCGTCCCGAACCAAGGTATTCAAAAAGCTTTAACGGGAATATGGAACTACTTACTTCGTCTTTTTTAAAGGGAATAATAGCTATGTTAAACCCTTTTAATACCGCTGGCAATTGTTCATAGGGTACCGAGCCTTTTAACGATATATTGGGTAGTTTAAAGGCCTCATGCTCTACGTAATCAATATCTACCGGGCCTACAAAAACAAATTGTTTATCAGGATTTTGCTTTAATACAGCGATAAGCAGGTCATAATCAATGCGGCGTTCAATATTCCCGAAATAACCGATCACGGGCTTTTTAATGTCGGCTAATATATCGGCCACAGGTAATTGCGGGTTAAGCGCTTTTTGGCTATGGCTTATATTTGCCGCGTTGGGGATGAAGAAGGAATTATTGTTGAGCTTTTTCTTGCTATCCCTCAATTGCTTACTGGTGCAAAGTACCAGATCTACACTTTTTACAACAATATCCTCAGATATTAAACCATGCCTGGTTTGATATTCTTCAATTAACGGATCTACACAATGATAAACCGTTAGCTGCGGCTTTATGAGTTGATGAAAGTTGGGGTAAGTGTAGTTGTAAGAGTTTATATAAATATAATCTTTGATATTTAACTTTTTGATCACCTTTTTTAACCGGTCTGCTACAATTTTTTCATTGAATTTTACCGCCTTGCGGTATAGCGGACCTTCCGGCAACATATTGATGGAAGGTACCGGGGGCGAAATAACTATTTTAAGGTTAGGGATATCCGTTTGAATACAACTGTTTTTTGCCGAAAAAAAGTGGGGCTTACGTATTTTGTACTCTGGCGTGTTCCTGAACTTGACATAATCCTTCCAGGTAAAGGGGCGGTCTACATAATAAACAAAATTGTCTTTTGCCAAATGTTTGGCCATAGTATAGTTTGTTGACTCCAGCCGGCCATCAAACTGCATTTGCGAAAATATGATAATATGCCTGTTCTTAAGCTCCATCAATTTTGTTCCAGTTGCTTTTTTCTTGTTTTTTGATAAATAGTGGTCGCCAGTTCTATCAGCTCTATATAACCCAGCTTAAAAATATCGCCTAATGAAAAATTTAAATGCTTTTTGAGCGACCAATAACCGAATATGGCGCCCGAAAAGAAAGTAAATATAGATGCTATAGCCACACCATACAGGTTATGAAAAATGAATATCCCGGCAAAATCAGCTGCTACGTTTACTGACAGCATGATAAAAACCTTGATCATGTTTAACTGTGGTTTGCCGATAATATCAAGCGTTATCCCAAAAAACCTGTCGATAGGTAACAGCATTACAAAGCACATGAAAATGCGGAATATGTTGCCTGCATCTGAGTGCTGATATTTGCCGCCAAACAATAGACCGATAATCAGATCTGCAGCTATAAAGGATACTATTGCAATAGGTATTAAAGCGATGGTAAGCATACCCGCGTATTTTTTCATGATATAGGATACATACCTTTTATCGTCGCGCTGAACGGCTGCTCCCATAACCGGTAAAGCGGTTGCTATAAAGGCCCGGAGAGGTATCTCAAATATCTCCATAAGTCTTTGCGGAATGTAGTAAACAGCCAGCAATTCTGATGGGAACATCATTTTAATAATGAACGTATCTGAACTGCGCAACAGGTATGAGCTGATAGATGTGCCTACACTGAATTTGCCAAAATGAGCAAGCTCCTTTATAGATGCCCAGCTTTTGCTGCTGATGGTTTTTACTCTGGCCCAGCCCACCGAGGCAGTGATGATACTGCTGATCACATTATTTAAAAAGTAACAGTAAATGGTGTTTTGAAAATTAACCTGATGTAAAATGATGAGCAACAATATGAGTATAAAAAAGCCTCCCTGGTTAATTAATTGTACTAAAAACAGCTTGTCAAAACGCTCTTCAGCCTGCAATATCCATCCGGCTATAGCGGTGGGTAAGGTGGTAATAAAAATAATGCTGAACCACTTGATAATGGTGAACATATTGGCGTTTGTACCGAAGTAAAAGAAATACATCAGCAAATTGCCAACTGCAAAACTCAACACGATCATAAAGCCCAGGTACCAGGCAGAGCCCGCGATGTTCCGGGAGCGCTCTTCGCTGGCTCCTGCATAATATTTAATAAGAGAAGTTTGTAAAAAGCCGGTCCTGAAAGTATCGGCCAGGGTAAATATCACCAGAAAAAATATATAATCGCCAAAGTCGGTTTTGGATAGGTAACGTGCCATTAACGATAATATGGCCATACCCAGCACCGGCATAATGGCATTACTGGCTAAAGAAAGTGTGTATTTATTAATAACTTTTTTAAGAAACCCCATGTAGTGTTTGTTACGCTTTTTCCCAGCTGTTTGTTGTGAAATTATACCTTTTAATGATCCTGGCGGGGTTGCCCACAGCTACAGTATATTCAGGTATATCTTTAGTAACCACACTGCCAGCGCCAATAATAACGTGTTTGCCAATAGTAACACCCGCGGTAACCACGCTGTTTGCGCCTATCCAAACATTATCGGCAATAGTTATTTTTTTTGTAGTTACTTTTTGCAAGCGGGGAGGAGTAGTAACATCCTCATAACCATGATTTAAACCGGATAGCACTATATTTTGGGCAAGCATTACATAGTTGCCCAAAGTTACCGGCCCAATAATTACATTACCTATGCCAATACCGCAATTATTGCCGATCATCACATCGCCGACACCGTTATTGATGGTAGCCAGATCCTCAATGATACTGCTGCTGCCCAGCGAAAACTTATTAAAAGGGAATATATCCATGCGGGCCTTAAACCTTACCACAGACTTTTTGCCCTTATGATGAAAAAAAGGATTCACAAACCAGCGTACCCATAGCCGGGGCTTTGCTTCGCCACTACGCACAATTAGCCAGTGTACAAAGCTTTTTAACTTAGGGTTTGATTTTATTTTTGATACAAGTGACATTAACTTAACTCCATTTTGATATTAAACTTTTTTGCCTCGGCGTTTTCGTTTCCGCTATTTGTTCTTCTTCATCAAGCCGCTTGCATATTACCAAAATGGCAATTGCCAGGTAAAACAAAATATTTGAGGGGTATTGTATAAAGGCCTGCTGCGGAAAATTACCCACATTTAAAGCAAATATGATCAGGAGCATGGCCAAACAATAGGTTTTTAACTCCGGATTTTTGATGAGGTAAAAAAAGTTGATGCCATTGTACAACACTATGAAAAGGAGTGTACAGAACAATATTAACCCAACCCAGCCCATTTCCACGGCCACGCGTACAAAGCCGCTATCCGGCGGGAATTTGGCCAGCATAGAGTTTGGCGCAAACCGCCTTCCCCAGATGCCTACCGAACCAAGACCACCGCCAATAGGGTGGGAGAGAATATAAGGTTTTATGCGTTTCTGGTTTTCGGCCCTTACGTTATATGATGGATCATCAGATGGTTTAAACGCCGATTGAAACCTTTTTATAAGTGGGTTATAAGTGGGCATTACAATCAATACACCCAGAAAAAAGCCTGCCATTAACGAAAAGATGAGTACCTTTTTGTTGAATTTTAAAACTGCCAGCATCAATAAAGCAGATGGTATTAATACATAAGCAGCTCTGGTACCTGCGTAAAGCATCACATAAAGAAAAAAAGCTGCCATAAAGCCCAATATTATCTTTTTACGCTGACTAATGTTGGTCATAATAAGTGAAATACAGAGCAGGCTGGCCATTACCATGTTATAAGAGAATGTAACAGGATCAGAAAAGATGCCAAACTTACGCATGTGGCCTTCAATAAAAAGAAGACTTACCCGCAAGGGATCTGAATAGAGATATCTTTTTTCAAAAGGAAAAAAACCAAAATTTTCCTGTTGAAAGGCCGATAAGGCTGCAACACATGCCAACGCCAGCCATAGCTTGAATAAAAATTTTATGAAGCTTACAGATCTGATCTGGAAGACAAAAACAAAATACATCAGCATAATAAAGCCCACGGTACGTACGGTATATACCCAGGCCAGTATTGCCGGAGCTACCGGGTTAATAACCTCTATTAAATTATAGGCCAGCCATATGATGATGATGTAACTGATCGGATTTTTAAAGTAATCCCAATTTTGTTCTTTTCGCTGTTTTATAAAAAAGCCGAATATAAGCAGGTACGTTATACCATCAAGTAAGGTTCCTATGGGTACTTCATCAGGCAAAAATTCGGATACGTAATTGATAAAGAAGGAGGCCAGTATCAATACAATTATGCCAATCTTAGGATATGCGACGATTGCGAATAAAGTTGGTAAGCCTATAATGATAGCCAGTATGCCTACACTGCCTATTATGCCGAGTTTATACACCACAAAGCTCGAGAGCAGCGAGAAAATAAGCAGACTAAAAGGCACCACAGGATTTGAAAACTTTTGGTCAATTATTTTTTGCCAAAATGTTTGTTTTACTTCCCTGTTACCGGTTTGATCACGCTGCATGTACCGCTATTTGACTTAAAGAAATAATATTTTTATAACCCATACAAAAGCACCGCAAAATGCCACAACAATAGCAGCCTTGCGCGACCGCTGCTGAAGCAGTGGTAAATCCTTATACTTATCTTCTCGAAATTTGGGCTCTATTCTCATAATACGAGGAGGTTTTTACAATCAAGAATTTGCAAAACTTATTACTAAGCTTACTTATCCTTTTTCTGATTTAAAGATGTTTTATTTAACACCCAGCCTGCAAATTGGTTGCCAAGGCTGCGTAAATGCTCTACATATGGCTTTTGAACACTGGTAATGCTTTTGCCCGATTCAAAAACAGCGATGGTTTTATTGGCAAATAACAACCACTCTTTTGATTTGTTTAAAGCACTCAAAGGCGCTGTATCGATGATGATGATATCATACTTCGACCTCAACTCATCAAACCTGTTTTTAAGGAAACCTTCGTCGCCAATTTCAAATAAGGTAACATCGCCCGCATGGTTACCTAATACGGTAGCTGTGCTACTGTTTACCTCCTGGGCATTAAGCGGGTTGTTTTTGAAATACTCCTCTACAAATATGTGAGGCATCGCGGTTTTGGTGATAGTAGGGTTATTAAAGTTACCATCAATTAACAAAACCTTTTTGTTGATCATGGAGTAGGAGTAAGCCAGGCTTATAGCAAGAAGACTTTTTCCTTCGGCTTCATCAATACTGGTGATAGCTAAAACTTTTTCGCCGCGCAGTTCCTGGTCTATTTCAAAACGTATTGATCTGAGCAGTTCTTTAAACGGTTTCATTTTATCCCTGTGCTCTACATCCCAAAGCTTTTTCAGGTCAAGGTTGTTGCTGTTAATTAGGTTCAGGTAACCTAATAGTGGCAGTTGGGTTTTATTAACAAGCTCAGCAGGGCTTCTGATGCTTTTGTCCAGGTAAAAGAGTATGAACATTACCAGTAAGCAACCAAACACACTTATTATGGCGCTTAACGCGATAAGCAATATCTTTTTTGATGGCTGGGCAATATCAGGCGTAGCGATTTCAACCTGTCTAAGATTTATTGAAAAATTTGATTTAAGGTTGGTTTCATTATACCTGTTTAAAACATCAAGATATTCTTTACCGGCTATATCAATATCAAAATTATACGTTTTTACTGTGGCATCAAAAGGTACCAGGCTGCTGAACTTTGAGTTAAGGTTGGCCAGTTCGTTGTCAATTGATTTTACACTGTATTTAGCGAGATCTCTTGCTATTTCAAGCGTTAATTTTTGATGTATCAGCTCATCTTTAGCCACCAATGGATTGGTTAAATATTTATCTGATGATTGATTTAACTGTGCAGTAAGCTGGTTTTGTATAGAATCAATAGAATTTTTATACCTTTCATTAAAACCGCTTCGTACATACCTGTCTTCCAATATATGTAGTTGATCCTGGGTAGAAGTAATAGCCTGGTTATATTTGCTTACTGATGCTTCAACATATTTCCGGTCGGCGGGTTCAAATTTTTTGTTGATTGTATTTATAGCGCCCTCGTTAGAAATAACGTCTTTTTCGGCTTGTTGCTTTTTATCATTATACACCATGATCTGGGCAAAAATGGCTTTTGATTGCTCATCAAGGCTCAACACACCGTGTTCTATCTTATATTGTTGAAGTTCGGCAGTTTTATCGCTTAAGGCTTTCTTTTTTTCTTCCAGTAAATGCGATAAAAAGTTTACGGCATTCAGCTCATTTTGCTTTACGCTTTGGGTATAATAGTCAATAAACTGCTTGCAAAGCGTATTTATAATAAAAGCTGATAGCTGTGGGTTTTCAGAATCATAGCTAACCGATATAAAGTCGCTGTCCTCATCGCGGCCAATTACAATATCTTTTAGTATAGAGCGCTCATCATAATGCATGGATATCAACACATCATTCAGATGGTCTTCTTCCTTATTATAAAGCGATAGCGGCTCCATGCGCTTATACTTGTCCTTAAAAATTACCAGCGCCCGGTCGCGCTCATAAGGGCGCATTGCAGTTATTTGTTTAGTGAATTTACGAAAAGGTTCAGGGCTGCTCAGATCATGAATAATAAGCTGGTACGAAACCTGATTCATCAGTTTCTTTAGCTTCATAATGGCGATGAGGTTGCTGAATTCACGAAAAACCTGTTGCTCCTGCGCGTTTACATTTTGATCTTTATCAATCAGGTGCCTTGAAGCATCAACAATACCGGTTGCTATTTGCGCGTGCGATATATAGCTGTTTGGCATGTTTTTAACCAGGAAGAATGAACCAACCACTGTTGCCAGCGGAATGATGATGAGAATATTGCGGTGTTTACGTAAAAGCTTAAAAAAATTAGCTATTTCCATTATTATTTAATCTCTTCTAATTTGGTACCTAATAACTCTTCCAGGTTGGTTTTAGCAGTGAAGGTTGCTAATTCGGCCTGTACTTTAAAAGAGTTTTGGTTGTAAAGACTATTGAGTTGTTCGTTATAGATCTGAAATGTGGTTTCGCCTTTTTGAAAAGCATATTTAAGCTGTTTTACAGCTCCCTCGGCATCAAGTACCGCGTTTGAGCGCAGCCTTAATTCGGCCTGGGCTTCCAGGTAGGCAAAGTAAAACCGTTTTACCTGCGCTTCAATGCTCAGCATGTATTCGCTTTGCTGGTACTCGGCAATTTTGTAGTTCTCTTTAGCTACATGAGTAGCCGCAGGATTTTTTAACAACTGCCCTACACTTAGCGACAATGCTAGCTGATACCCCTTAAAAATGGTTGGAGTAGACAGATTAATTGAGTTTTGCGGACTATAAATATAAGAGGCCGTTAAACCATCAAGCCAGGCAAATTTGGTTTGGTTGTAGGTGCTTTTGGCAGCGTTAACTTGGCTTTGCCTTAGTTTAACCTCCGGGTAGTTTTTCTTGGCGGTAGCTATCAGTTTTTCAAGGTAAGGGTATGATATATCTTTAACAAAAGATTCCTGGGCGTACAGATTATTGAAAAAAACAGTAAAAACTAATAAAAATGAAAGCGTTATAATATTCTTATTCATTTATTTATACTTTTTCTTTTTGAAATAGTGCTGGTATGGTTCCTAAAATAATTTTTAAATCTAACCAAATAGAATACTTCTGCGCATAAAAGTTATCCAATTTTTTTCGCTCCCGCTCAGACATGTCTTCTTTACCTCTTTTGCTCACCTGCCATAAACCGGTTAATCCGGCCGGGCCCAGGAAACGCATTGACCATTCATTTGAGGTGAGCATTTCAGCCTCGTAAACCGGCAACGGACGGTTACCTACTACAGACATATCGCCCATTAAAATGTTAAACAGCTGCGGTAATTCGTCAAGGCTTGTGTTACGTAAAAACTGGCCGAGTTTAGTGACACGTGGGTCATTCTTGATTTTTACGAATGCTGCCTGGCTACCGCCACCAGCTGCCGCATACTGATTGTTTTCGACAGATAGTTTTGCCAATAACTGATCGGCATCGGTACGCATCGATCTGAATTTGTAAAAGTTAAATACCTGGTAACCGGTACCAACGCGTTTACTTTTATAAAACACAGGCCCTTTTGAATCTAACTTAACCGCGATAGCCACACCTAAAAAAACAGGGGATAAGCAAAGCAGCATACTGCCCGATATGGCCAAATCAATAATACGCTTACCTAAAGGCATTTTATATGTAGCGTCAACTTCCTGTGATATCTCCAATAACTTTGGTTTAATCAGTTTGAAAGTTACCAGGAAGTTAAGGCGCTCACGCAGGTTATCAATTAAAAATGGCACGCTATAATAGTCATGCACTTTTAACTGCATGGCTTGCTGCTTAAGTGCTTTATCGTCTTTTGATGATAGCAGTACGATGATCGATCCGTTCAGTAAAAAGCTTTTTTTAAGTTCTTTAACTAACTTAAAGCATTTGCCATTATCGTCAACCTCAATAAGTATAATATCAGGTACAGTTAAAATTGACTGGTTACCCAAGTAGTCCTCAAGCTGTGCTATAGTATCATTATAAGTGATATTGAAATTATCGTTGATACCCTCTAAGATCAGGTCTTTTAATTCCAAACCAGCATATGCGATCCTGATCTGTGAACCTGAGCTTTTGTTCCAATCAGACATTTGATGATTCATATACGTTTACAAGTTGGTTGATAGCTGTTTTTAATTCATTAGGTTTAAATGGTTTTTGGATATAAGCCTCAACCGTAAAAGGCATTTTACCTACCTGATCATCCAGGTCATGCGCTGCTGAAAGCAGTATAACCGGTATATCACGATAAAAGCCGCTGATCTTTACATTTTTTACAAATGATTGGCCATCAAAATAGGGCATCTGCAGATCAGAAATAATAAGCTCGGGCATATTACCATCTTCAAGCCAGCCAAAAGCATCAACGCCATTGCTTTTTAAAACAAGATCGTATTCTTTTGAAAGTATAAAGTTGAGTAATTTCAAAATGCTTAAATCGTCGTCAACAATTAATAGGGTTTTTTTCATGTTGTTGCTGTGCCTGAATTAATAAAGTGTGATTAAACGCATGTTACTTTTGAAATGATGTGGGGCTGTGTTGCACTTTATTTACTCTTCAATTAATAAGTTTTAACGATCAGCAGATTTATTTCGGCGTTTACGTTAAAAATGCATCACGGGTTCGTTTTTTTATTAATCAAATACAAACCTGCTCTCCAATTCATTTCTGAGTGGGAATATTCAATTACTATACCGAAAGCCGGGAAAATTGCTTGTTACGACATTTATTAACTATTTATGATTAATAAAGCCTGCAAATGAGGCCACTGAGATATAAATAAACCCATTTAATTGCTAAATGGGTTTACCAAACGGATTGTTGTGCCGTTTAAAGTGAGGAATTTATTCCCACTTAGGGAATAAATTTACTATGAAGCAGAGTTACTGTTATTGCATGTGTTGCTCAATAATTGATAAAATATTACCTGCCGGATCATTAAACCACGCAATGGTAGGGCCATTACCGTCACTTTTTAATATGCCCTTTTCGTTGGTTTTGATCTCATCCAGGTTGTAGATAATGAATTTTACGCCGCGAGCGGTCAATTCATCAACGGTTTCTTCTACACTTTGTACTGGAAAATTGAGGATAGTGAAAGTGGCGGGAGTATGATTGGGCTTAGGATAAATTAAAATGATGTTATCCTTATTGATCTCCAGGTTTAAGAGATCTGGCATTTGCTCATCATTATAAACATTAAGCCCAAGTGTTTTACCATAAAACTCTTTGGCTTTGGGTAAATCATTAACCGAAAAGCCGCTAAACGCTTTATTTCCTTCCAACATAATAATAAGTTTATTAATTATAAATTAATAAGTGTGATTTTTGTTTTAAAATAATGGATTAATCAGGCAATGCTTCTGCATAACATCCCAGATCTTTTAAAAACGTGATCAAAGTTTTTGAACTTATCGTTCCCTGGCTGCATTGTATACGCAGTATGTTATCGCAATCATCCAGATCAAAGTTGGCACTATACCTTGAAAAAGTTTTATGGATATGGTTTAGGAGTTTATTAGCATACCTGCGTGTGCTTACATTTGTTTTAAAAACTTCTACTGCCATAATTAACCGTTTAGAGTTTATATATGAATACTAACACTATAATTGATGTATAGTGTTAGTATTAGCTGTAACTATTTTACAGCAAACAGGCTTACGTAATTTCTTCGGTAAGCATAAGCCAGAAACAAAATACCTATTAACAAGGCTAATACAATGGGTAAATTCTCTGGACCCAAAAAAGCATGATATAAAACGATGTTTATCATAATGGGGAAAAGCACCACCAATGCCAGTGTTACAAACCGCCCGGTAATAAGCGCTATAGAACATATAAGCTCTGTTATCTTAATCAGGGGTAGCAGGTAAACTGAGGCATTTACCCCATCCATAAATACCTTAACATCGCCTTTTAACTGGGGCTGAGGCACTAATTTAAAAAGCACTACTACCGATGAAAAAAGGAACATCAGGCCAACAAGGATGCGAACAACAATTACGGCTATTTTCATGATCTATAATTTTTAAGCGTTAGTAATGATATTGGGATTAAACTGATCATACCTTTTCCAGAAATAGTAGGTTATAAACATGATGATGAGCATAACCAACGGAGGTATCAATAAACCCATCTCATCGCCGGCGAAGGCCCTTGAGGCTATAGCGCCAATAAAATTGAAAGCAAAGCCGGCGTATGCCCATTCTTTTATGGTATTAAACCGGGTTTGCAATATGGCTATAGCGCCCAGCAGTTTGGCTACCCCAAAAATAATAAGCGCATACATGGGGTAACCCAGATGTTGCAATACATCTTTCCCGGCCTGCTGCTGGGTGATACCGCCATAACTATCGGCCAGCATAGCCAATGCAAATAGTATGGTTAATACCCAGTAAGTGATTCTGATGGTTTTAGGTTTCATGATGATTAAAAGTTAATGATTATTATTGATTAACCGGGCAATCAATCATCCATTGAATACCAAATTTATCTACAAGCATTCCGAAGTAAGTTCCCCAGGTTGATCTATCAAACGGAACCAAGGTCATTCCACCTTCGGCAAGGCCTTTGAATAAATTGCCAGATTCTTCTACATTTTCGCCGTTGATACAAACCGAGTGACTATTGCCGTGATTTAATGTTTTGGCCATTTCGCCAATCATATCGGTAGCCATTAACATATTACCTTTACCAACCGGGAGGGCGATGTGCATGATTTTATTTTCATCTTCAGGCGCTACTTTATTTTCGTTTTCAGGTGTTGAGTCGCAGGCTGCGCCGCCCATGTCTTTAAAACGTATAATGGTTAAAAAATCGCCGCCAAAAACTGATCTGTAAAAGTTGAAGGCTTCTTCGGTGTTTCCCGCGAAATTCAAATAAGGGTTAATGGTTATCATCTTGTTTTAATTTAAGTTTATAATTGATTTATTGTTAGTTGCTGATTATATCAGCTGTTTTTGTTTAACCAAATTTACAGGGATTGAACAGTATAGAAAAGGGGGGAATACGACACTTTTAGGGGCTGATTATGACAATATAGTATTAACATGCTGCAAAACAATTTTGGTTTTATTTTTTACCGCCATTCTTTTTAAATATGTTAGTACCCAATATGGATACATTTGCCAGCAGGATAATCGCGTTTAACCGGCAGCTTGATTTTACTGGTGTTTTACCTAACGGGATAAGCATTATGAACCCTTATAAGGATGGCGGACCGGCATTAGCTGTTTCTACCCAGTTTTATAACAAGTATTTTAATGATCTGCATCCCCGGCATTTGATATTGGGCATCAACCCGGGCAGATTTGGCTCGGGCGCTACAGGTGTTGCCTTTACCGATCCTAAACGCTTAGTAAGTGAGTGTGATATACCTTTCAATGGCCCGGTAACTCATGAGCCATCATCAGCCTTTGTTTATGAAATGATACATGCCTTTGGCGGGGTTAGCGAGTTTTACAAGCAGTTTTATATCCACTCGGTTTGCCCTTTAGGTTTTACTATAACAGGCAACAAGGGTAAGGAAGTAAATTATAACTATTATGATATGCCCGAATTGCAAAAGGCTGTATATCCCTTTATAATTGATAATATAGAAAAACAAATAGCTAACGGTTTTGAATCCGATATTTGCTATTGCTTTGGTACTGGTAAAAACGAAGCATTTTTACGCAAGCTGAATGCCGAAATGAAATTCTTTAAACAGATTATAGCGTTGGAACATCCACGTTTTATTATGCAATACAAGGCAAAAACCAAGCAGGATTATATTGCAAAATATATGCGGGAGTTAAGCAAAGCAGTTTTATAAAGTCTATTTGGTGCTAATATCCCGCTTGTGATCATCAAACTCCTTGCCGGTAGCATGATAATTACGGATGAAATCGGCCAATTGCTTCAGCTCAAAGTCAGTAAGTTCTGTACCACCCGAATAGTGGTAGCTACCGTCTGCAGCATCTAAAAAAATAGCGCCAAGGTAACCTTTGTCAAATGTTTTAGGGCTATCAATGTCACGGTATAATTTATAGGTGCCGGCATTGCCCTGGCCTGTTTGTGTGCTATTGGTATCTGCAGGATCGATGGCTATGTTTATATGAGTGCCATCTTGTTTTTTTACTCCGAATGTAATGCCGCTGGTGATCATTGTAAACTGGTTTAATTATAGATTAGACAACAATAAGATATAATTGTTTCAGAGAATATGATAACTGATTTTTTGAACAAACATCCTTAATTATTTCATAAATTAGTTAGATGATCAGTACTTACGATATGCTTTTGCGGCTTTTAGTAGCCGCATTGTTAGGCAGTATAATAGGATGGGAGCGCGAGCGCAGGCATTGGACTGCAGGTTTACGAACGCACATGTTGGTGAGCCTGGGTTCGGCACTGGTTATGCTGGTATCTGCCTATGGCTTTCAGGATGTGGTAGGCAAGCCAGGTATCTCCCTTGACCCATCAAGGGTGGCCGCGCAGGTAGTAAGCGGTATTGGCTTTTTGGGTGCCGGAACCATATTCTTTCTGCGGAACGAAGTAGTGAAGGGCCTCACTACCGCAGCAGGTTTGTGGACGGTTGCTGCCATTGGTTTGGCAGTGGGCGGCGGATTATATATAGAAGCCATCAGTGCTACTGCTATAGCTTTGATTATTTTGGCCGTGTTTAAACCATTTGAGGATAAGTTTTTTAAGAAGAATAAGTATCGCAACATCAGGATGGTGCTGGAGCAGCATAAGGCCGATTTTGCATCGATCGAGAATGTGTTGATAGCTAACAATATTCCGTTTAAAGAGATTGGCCTTGCCGCTGCCGGAGAGGGTAGTGATGAGATCAGGATCACCATTCAAAAACAATTTACCGAGAAAGAAAGGGTAATGACCGTAATAGCCGAATTGAAAAAGATCAAAGGTGTAAACAGCGTAGATTTTTTGAGTTGAGACCCGTAAATAGAAAATGGCCGGTAGTATATACCGGCCATTTTTTATTTCAAAAGCTTATAACTGATTATTTGGCTACAGTAAAATTAACGCTTGCTTTTTCATCAGCAGAGCTGCTGCCCAATACTAACTTATACTGACCCGGGTAAAGCTTCCATTTGTGAGTAGCCAGATCCCATTTTTGCAGATCCTGAACCGGGATTTTAATAGTAACAGTCGCATCCAGATCTTTTGCTACGCTTACGTGTTTAAAGCCTTTCAACTCCTTGATCGGCATCCTGTCAACCTTTGGATATTCGATATAAGCCTGAACCACCTCATCGCCATTCATTTTGCCGGTGTTCTTAACATTAACGGCAACAGTCAGGGTATCAGCTTTTTTATAAGATGCTTTAGGTTTGCTGTTAAGTGTGTAAGCAAATGAAGTATAGCTTAACCCAAAACCAAACGGATATTGTACCGGGCCATCAAAATAACGGTAGGTACGGCCTTTCATAGCATAGTTTTGATAATCGGGCAGGCTGTTCATATCCTTATAAAAGGTAAGCGGTAAATGGCCCGATGGCGAAACATCACCAAACACAACATCAGCCAACGCGTTACCGCCTTGTTCGCCGGGGTACCAGGCGTATATAATAGCATCAACATAAGGTTCAATGCTGGATACATCCACGTCAGAACCAGCGGTGATAACCGCTATAATAGGTTTGGTTTTAATCCCTTTACGTAAAGCTTTAATAAACGCGATCTCGCTTGCAGGCAGGCTCAGGCTTTTTCTGTCGCCGCCGCTTTCTGATAAAAACGCGTCGCCGGCTTCACCTTCCAGTACCGGCGATAAACCGATCACGGCGATGGTAACATCGGCAGAACCAGCTGCCCAGATACCGCCGAAGTGGGTAGTATCCTTATAATCACAACCTAAATCATACTCCACACGGGTTGATTTGCTAACAGCGCCGGTAATACCTTCAACAAAGTTCACTACCTTGCTACTGGTGCCGTGGTAATTAGCCACCATAGCATCTAAGGAAGCCGCATTGGGGCCAACCACCATAATGCTCGATACATTGGCTTTATTCAAAGGCAAAATGTTTTTATCGTTTTTAAGCAGTACCATACTTTGCTGGGCCACTTTACGAGCCAGCTCCAGGTGTTGCGCGTTATGAACGCTATCGGCACCATAGCCATGATATGGGTTCTGCGCCGGATCATCATAAAAACCTAATTTAAACTCCGTGCGTAAAATGGCGCTCAGCGAATAATCAATATCTTTTTCGGTCAAAAGCTTTTGCTCAATGGCTTTCATACCATCTTTTTGCAGTACAGTAGAGCAATCTAAATTGACGCCGGCTTTTAAGGCAGCGGCAGCTGTTTCAACCGCGGTAGGTAAGGTTTTATGACGGAGAAAAACATCATCCAAAGCACCACAATCGGTAACCACGTGACCTTTAAAGCCCCATTCTTTTCTTAAAATATCGGTAAGCAATACCTTATTGATAGAATTTGGTACGCCATTTACACGATTATATGCGCTCATTACCGATTCAACGCCTGAGCTAACCAGTTCGTGAAAAGCATACAAGTAAGTTTCACGCAGGTCTTTTTCGTCAACAATAGCATCAAAGTGATCGCGCTCAGCTTCAGGACCGCTGTGTACCGCGAAGTGTTTGGCTGTTGCTGATGCTTTTAAATAACGCGGATCATTACCCTGCAAACCTTTTACAAATGCCGAACCCATGCGGCCGGTTAAAAATGGATCTTCCCCGTAAGTTTCCTGACCGCGGCCCCAGCGTGGGTCACGGAAAATATTGATGTTTGGTGTCCAGAAGGTAAGACCCATGTATTGTAAATGCCTGTCTTGCGCTATGGCAAGGTTATATTTGGCACGTGCCTCTGTTGAGATAGCCGTAGAAACCTGTTTTAAAAGATCATCGTTAAATGTTGCCGACATGCCAATGGCCTGCGGAAATATAGTAGCTTCACCAGCACGGGCCACGCCATGTAATGCCTCGTTCCACCAGTTATATGCTGGGATGCTCAAACGCTGAATAGCTTTGCTCTGGTAACCCAGCAAGGAAATCTTTTCTTCAAGCGTTAGTTTTGATAAAAGATCATTAACTCTCGTTTCAATCGATTGCGAAGCGTCTTTGTAAAAAGGGGGTTGTTGCGCTTGTGTAGCAGCACTGCTAAACAGTAGGGAAATGGCAGCTACAGACAGCCGCGTGACTTTGGTAATGGTTGAAGCCATAGTTTTTATTGTTTCTTTTAAAATTGATGTAAATGTAATCCGTATTAACTTTATAGCGTAATTTTTAAAAAGGAATTTTATTGGTCACTCAGGTTTGTTGTAACAATTATAAAATATTAATTTCGGATTTGCTATGTTTTTAATAAAGTTTAGATATTTATTAAATTTTTTTAAAAAGTTTTATCGGCAATATCCTGTTATTTTTAACCTATATAATCCAGATACTCTATGAAAAAACGCTTTACGCTACTTTTCCTAAGTTTTTGCAGCCTTGCAGCTATGGCGCAAAAACATAACGTTTCAAAACAATATGTACCACCAGATGATCCACTGGTTGAAAAAAAGCTAACTGAGTGGCAGGATATGAAGTTTGGCCTTTTTATGCATTGGGGAACTTACAGCCAGTGGGGCGTTGTGGAAAGCTGGAGCATTTGCCCCGAGGATGAAGGCTGGACACAACGTAAAGGCCCATACGGCGCTACTTATAATGGTTACAAGGCTGCTTACGAAAACCTGCAAACCACATTTAATCCCGTAAAGTTTAATCCCGAAAAATGGGTAAGGGCGGCAAAGGATGCCGGTATGAAATACGTGATATTTACTACCAAGCATCATGATGGTTTTTGCATGTTTGATACCAAAGAAACCGATTACAAGATCACCAGCCCTAAAACGCCGTTCTCAAGTAATCCACGGAGTAATGTAACTAAGGAGATCTTCAGCGCTTTCCGTAAAGAGAATTTTATGATTGGGGCATACTTCTCCAAACCCGACTGGCATACCGAGAATTATTGGTGGAATTACTTTCCGCCTAAAGACCGTAACGTAAATTACGACCCCAAAAAGTATCCTGAACGCTGGCAAAAGTTTAAAGATTTTACCTACAACCAAATTGGCGAACTGATGACCGATTATGGCAAGGTAGATATTTTATGGTTAGATGGCGGTTGGGTGCGCCCTAAAAGCAGCGTTGACACCACAGTTGACTGGCAGCGGGGTATCAAATTTGACCAGGATATTGATATGCCTAAAATTGCCGCTATGGGCCGCCAGAAACAACCAGGCCTTATTGTGGTCGACCGTACCGTATCTGGCCAGTACGAAAACTATACTACGCCCGAGCAGGAAGTTCCCGAAGTACCGCTTGATCATCCCTGGGAAAGCTGTATAACAATGGGTAATTCCTGGAGCTATGTTCCGGGTGATCATTACAAATCGGTACAAAAAATTGTGCAGTTGCTGGTTAAAATAGTTTCGCGCGGAGGGAACCTGCTTATGAATATTGGCCCGGGCCCTGATGGCGATTGGGATCCGGTAGCTTACCAGCGTTTACAAGGCATCAGCGCCTGGATGAAAATTAACGGCGAGGGTATTTATGGCTCAAAATCGGTTGCGCCTTACTCAACCAGTAATGTGTTTTATACCCAGGCAAAAAATAACAAGGCTATTTACGCCTTTGTGCTCAGCGATCAGGAAAAAGTGTTGTTACCATCAACCATTACAGTTAAGGCGGCTAAGCCTAAAAAGGTCACTTTATTAGGTAGCAAGCAAAGCTTGAAATGGAAACAGGAAAATGATGAGGTGGTTGTACAAATACCTGCTGGTTTACAACAAAACAGCGGTTTAAACGAGGCCGCCTGTTTTAAACTGGAATATTAACTGCGGATAAAATACCACATAAAATAATTAAATAAACATAGTGTCAAACTTGTTGCAATATTTAATTTTGACATCCACATCTCTATAAATAATGATAAAAACACCCCTCACAGCTAAGTCTGTGTTTTTTAAAGTTTCAACAACCTTTGCATCGCTGTGCATTCTTGTTTTTCAAAGTGTTAATGCAAATGCGCAAACAGAATACGAATTAAACAGCGGTTGGAAGTGTTCGCCCATTGGTGCCGTTAAGGATAAGGGAGCGGCTATTTCGCAAACAGCTTACAGTACCAATGCATGGATGCCCGCTGTTGTTCCGGGTACGGTTTT
>NZ_JBCECK010000065.1:0-29688 GCF_039207105.1 Mucilaginibacter sp. | reverse complement strand
ATTGTGCAGTGTAGCCTGCTTCAGTACCTGGGTATTTGGTGTTGTCACCTTCTACTTTACCACCGTGTAAATCCAATTGTAAACCAAAAGAATGTGCTAATTGCTCTCTGAATGAGATACCGTAGCCTAATTGAACTTTATTGTGTGTAAAGTCATTTGAACCGCCTGTAGCAACAGATGGAGAGGTAGCGCCAACATTTACACCAATGCTAAATTTGTTGTACTGACCTGCTCCGCCAAATACCTTGGGGGTAGTGGTCTCAGTAGACGTTGTAGTTGCCGTGGCTGTTTTAGTAGAATCCGTTTGTGCATTTACGATTCCCACAACCATCAAAGAAGCAAATGACAATGCGACTGTTTTCTTTAATGTAGAATAATTCATAGTTTTTAAGATTAAACGATTTTAATTGTGATTTTTTTCAAATTTAGTAATTATGTTTGAAACCATGACCAAACATTGTTCCAAAACTTGTAATAGTTACACAAATAAAGAAAAAAAAATGATAATCATCACAGAAATATGAAATATCCTATAATCGATAATAAGCTATTTATAAATAATAGAAAAAATTTCGTTTCAAGAACAAAATTAAACGCTATAGCTATTTTTCATGCCAATGATGAGTTTCCAAGGAGCGGTGATCAGGCTTTTTTATTCAAACAAAACCCTGACTTTTTTTACCTTTCAGGTATAGATCAGGAGCAAAGTATACTTGTTTTATACCCGGATTGTCCTAATAAAGCATACAGAGAAGTACTTTTTTTAAGACAAACCAGCGAACATATTGCCATTTGGGAGGGGCATAAATACACTAAGGAGGAAGCTAGGGCGGTTTCAGGTATCGAAAATATTTACTGGCTGCATGAATATGATACTATATTACAAAGCATAATTAATTATGCCGAATACATATATATTAATACTAATGAGAACGATAGGTACAGTAGCACCGTACCCTATCGCGACATCAGGATGCTGAATGACCTGAAGTTAAAGTATCCTTTACATCAATATGAGCGTTCGGCACCTATCCTGCGCGACCTTAGGGTTGTTAAGTCTGAAACTGAAATTGCGCTTACGCAAAAGGCTTGTGATATTACCAATGATGCCTTTGTAAGAGTACTCAAATTTCTGAAGCCAGGCGTGGCCGAATACGAGATCGAGGCAGAAATAATACACGAGTTTTTAAGGCAGCGTGCTACAGGCCATGCTTATAACCCTATCCTGGCATCAGGAAAAAATGCTATAGTATTACACTATAACGATAATAACCAGATATGTAATGATGGCGATGTGATACTTTTTGATTTTGGAGCCGAGTATGCCAACTACAATGCTGATATGAGCCGCTCGGTACCGGTTAATGGGCGTTTTACCAAACGCCAGCGTGCTGTTTATGATGCCGTTTTGCGTGTAATGCGCGAGGCTACTAAAATGATAGTAGCCGGTACGGTATGGAACGAGTACCATGAAGAAGTTGGTAAAATAATGACCAGCGAATTGATTGGTTTAGGCTTGCTGGATAAACATGATGTTGCCAAGCAAAACCCTGATGCACCGCTTTATAAAAAGTATTTTATGCATGGCACCTCTCATCATTTGGGTTTAGATGTTCATGATTTTGCAAGCCGTTATAAAGACTTTGAGGTAGGTAATATTTTAACTTGTGAGCCGGGTATTTATATAGCCGAAGAAGGTTTGGGTATCCGTATCGAGAACAATATTTTAATTACCCAGGACGGAAACCGCGACCTGATGGCTAATATTCCGGTAGAGGCAGATCATATAGAGGAGATCATGAATAGCTAATTTCAGCGCTATTAAAACAATTTAGCGATTACCAAATCATTAATTCATTGTAAACTATACATAAGTATATACAAAACTATACAAATTGAAGTTTTTGTGGTTTAAAGCTTCGGCAACATCTTGCCGAAGCTTTTTTTTATCAATGTGTTGCGTTAATTTCTGCTGAATAAGTTTGTATGCTTTTTCGGTCATTAATAACTCCCGGCGTTCATTTTTTTTGTTTGCGGCCAGGCGTATAAACTCTGCTACTTCCTTTATCCCGGCTGTTTGCGAAGCTATAGTTTTGAACACCGGCGGCTGGTTACCCATTTGTTGGCCGATTATCTTTTTCAGGTTATTGGCAAAAGTATCAGCACCGACCCTGTCGGCTTTGTTAATAATAAAGGCGTCTGCAATTTCCATCAGGCCCGATTTGATGTGCTGTATCTCATCGCCGCCCTCTGGCACCAAAGTAACCAGCGTGATATCGGCGAGGCCTGCTATTTCAACTTCCGACTGGCCAACGCCCACGGTTTCTATCAGTACATAATCAAAACCCGATGCCCGCAATACATCAGTCATTTCAATGGTTTTGGTAGATAAACCACCCAAAGAACCACGCGTAGCAAGCGAACGAATAAAAACATCAGGGTGATTAAAGTGCGGGGCCATCCTGATCCTGTCGCCAAGTAACGAACCAAAATTAAAAGGCGAAGTAGGGTCGATGGCTAAAACGGCAACCCTGTTGCCGTCCTCTAAAAGCAAATTGATCAGTGAATTTACCAATGTACTTTTGCCTGCACCCGGCGGACCGGTTATACCTATAATAGGAGTGTTTTTAGTAAAGCTTAAATTTTTAAGCAAATCCTCGGCACCGGTTAAATCATTTTCAACAATAGTAAGAGCACGGGCAACCGACCTGAAATTTATAGCTGATGATTTAACGTTTTCTGTTTGCATGCGTAGGTATAACAAATATAAGCCGATTTGTGGCAGAGCAACAACAAAGCAGGCTTAATGCCCGATAATTCATCAAAATTGTATATTTGTTGCTTAAGCTGCATTGTAAAATCTGTTTCGGCCGCCTGTTATCAACATTATTCAGGGAATTTATTAAAGCATACATCATTTGAAACCATCTATCCTGATAACTTTCGATTCATTAAAACGCGCAACCTCCGGATTGTTTTTTTTTGAAAGGAGTCTGGGAGATGAATTGATTGAACAAAGCACCCATCGTTTTACCTTGTATGGTTATGTACGCCGCACGGCCATCCACACTTTTAAAAAAATTAGCGGTACGGTAACCATATCTCTGCTGCATAAAATCTTTTTTCCAAAGTATAACCAGTTTGATCTGGTACACTTTACCAATCAGTACTGCAAACTAAACCCTAACCGGGTGCAAGCCAAAAAAGTGCTTACCATTCATGATATGAACCCGGTACACGAAAAAAACAGATCGCCGCAACGCTATGATAAATACCTGAAACGTTTGGGAGGCTACATAGATGCCTGCGACAGGGTGGTTGTAATTTCAAACTTTGTAGCCAGGGATGTGATAGAACATTACCCCCAGGCTGCCGATAAACTTTCAGTTATATATAACGGAGCGGATAAACTTATCCTGCCCGAAAATCATACGCCGGCATATCAACCTGCCCGTAAATTTTTATTTACCATAGGCAGCCTTGCAGCGAAAAAGAATTTTCATGTGCTGCCCGCTTTATTAAAAGATAATGATTACGAATTGATCATTGCTGGTAAAATAACCGGTTACCAGGAAAAAATTCTGGAAGAGGCCGCTAAATACAATTGCGTCGACAGGGTAATTATCCCGGGGCTTATCAGCGATGAGGATAAGGCCTGGTATTACAAAAACTGCGAAGCTTTTATGTTCCCGTCAATAGCTGAGGGTTTTGGCTTGCCGGTTATTGAGGCCATGCATTTTGGCAAGCCTGTTTTCTTATCTAAACATACCTCATTGCCCGAAGTTGGCGGCGATGCGGCCTGGTATTTTGATAGTTTTGAGCCCGAAAGTATGCAGGCAACTTTTAGCAAAGGCCTGGAAGAATATGTAAGCCAGGATAAGAGCGCGGCCATCATGAAACATGCCGAAAAGTTTGACTGGAAAAAAACAGCGCAGCAATATCTTGATCTGTATGCCGAGTGTTTGGGAATGCCAGGAGATAGTGGGAATTTAATTTGACGGGTTGCAGCTGTTACAAACCGATACCCTATACCGTACTATTGTTGTAATTTCGTTTTTTCTTATTTGTATTTTACAAAAGTTTGATGCCCTTAACTATTAATAAAGATATAAAGCACATTTTAATAAGCAGGATTGACGCCATTGGCGATGTGGTGTTACAACTGCCTACCTGTATTTATTTAAAGCAATTAAATCCGGACGTAACTATCAGCTTTTTAGGGCGTAGTTACACTAAGCCTATTGTTGATGCTTGCAAGGCGGTTGATCATTTTATTAATTATGATGAAATTAAGCCTTTATCAACAAATGAGATAGCCAATATTTTTAAAACAAAAGCTATTGACGCGGTTGTGCATGAATTCCCTAAAAGCCAAATAGCCCAGGCAGCAAAAAAAGCGGGTATCAAAATCAGAATAGGTGCAACCAGCAAATTCCATCATCGTTTAAACTGTAATAAATTAATAAAGCTAAACCGTGCAACATCAATTATGCACGAGGCCCAGCAGGATATTTATATGTGCGGGCCGCTTGGCGTTACCCACATACCTACCATTGGTACTATTGCCCGCTACTATAAAGATAATTTTAAGCCAACGGTTGAACTGCCGGCAACGCTTAACGAGCTGTTAAAGCATAACAGGTTTAATTTGATCATCCACTCCAAATCTGGCGGGAACGGCCGGGAGTGGGAGATGAATAACTTTACCCAACTGATAAACCAGTTGCCTGAAGATAAATTCCGCGTTTTTATAACCGGTTCAGAAAAAGAGCATGAGTTATTCAAAGCCTGGATTCCTCAATTACCCAAACATGTAATTGATTTAAGCGGAAAAATGAACCTGCATGAATTTATCGCGTTCATATACCGTGCCGATGGCTTAGTGGCTTCGGGTACCGGCCCGCTTCATGTGGCTGCAGCTTCAGGTATACATACGCTGGGTTTATTTCCTGTTTCGGCTTCAATTAATGCCACAAGGTGGGCTCCTCTTGGTTTAAAGGCCGAACATATTGAAAGCGATTCTGATGACCTGAGCAGTATTTCTGTTGATATGGTTAAAAAAACAATAGAGAGCTGGCTGCAATAAAGCAGATAAGCCTTTAAGTGCTATTGTTGTACTTTTGCCTTAGTTGATATTTATACCATACAAAAATTAAATGCCAGTAATTGATAACAAAACAATAACACACATTTTAATAAACAGGCTTGATGCTATGGGCGATGTTGTACTGCAATTATCTACCTGTATTTATCTGAAGCAATTATACCCGGATGTGATTGTCAGCATTCTGGGCCGCAGCTACACCAAACCTGTTGTTGACGCTTGTAAGGCTGTTGATCATTTTATTAATTATGATGAATTGGAACCGTTATCAGTTCCGGAAATAGCTGTTGTTTTTAAAGACAAGGGCATTGATGCAATTGTACATGAGTTTCCGAAAAGGCAAATTGCCGAAGCCGCCAAGAAAGCCGGTATAAAGATCAGGATAGGGGTAACCAGCCGAAACTATCATTTTTTTACCTGCAATAAACTGATCAGGCTAAGCCGCAGGCGATCTGATCTGCATGAGGCACAACAGAACATTTACATGTGCAAGCCGCTTGGGGTTACACATATACCTACTTTGGGTACCATTGCCAATTTATACAGGGATAATTTTAAACCAACGGTTGACTTGCCCACGCAAGTTAAAGATCTGCTTAAGAACGATAAATTCAACCTCATCATTCACTCCAAATCAAACGGAAACGGGAGAGAGTGGGATCAGGAAAACTTCACCGCCCTCATAAAACTTTTACCGGAGGATAGATTCCGTGTTTTTATAACAGGCTCAGAAAAAGAACATCAGCTTTTTAAAAGCTGGATACCGCAACTGCCTGCTCATGTAATTGATATGAGTGGCAAGCTGTCGCTTAACGAATTGATTGCTTTAATATATCATGCAGATGGCCTGCTGGCTTCCGGAACCGGTCCGTTGCATGTGGCTGCAGCTGCCGGAATACACACCTTAGGCTTGTTCCCGATAACGCAGGGTATCGATGCCAAACGCTGGGCCCCGATGGGTATAAAGGCAGAGCATATTGAAAGCAATGGCGATGATCTGAGCAGTATTACAGTAAATATGGTATATGAACGGATAAATGAATGGGTAATGGACAATACTAATCATCGGCTTACAACCGTTTAAAAGGGCCTCCTGAAACTAAGTGTATATAATAACTGCTATTTAACTAATTTTGCAGATTAATTTTTTTAAATGAAAATCTACTTCAGGTTATTGTCCTTTGCCAGACCTATAGGCAAATTTGCTTTACCATACTTTATATGTACTATATTTCTGGTGGTATTTAATACGCTTAACCTTACCCTGCTTGCCCCCCTGCTTAAAACTATTTTTTACCCCACCCCACCAGATAAGTTACTTGAAAGACCAACGCATTCGCTTGATCTGTTGCAGAACTTCAATTACTATGCCCAGGAGGCTAACCGGCATTACGGCGCATCCGGGGCTTTAAAATTTGTCTGCGTATCCATTGTGCTTTCTGTATTGTTGAGTAATATATTCCGGTACCTGTCGCAGCGTATTATGGAAAACCTGCGCATTTACACGCTGTTGAATTTAAGGCGAACCGTTTTTAATAATGTGATGAATTTGCACCTTGGCTATTTTAGCAATGAGCGCAAGGGCGATATCATTTCAAAAATAGCAGCCGATGTGCAGGTGGTTCAGTTTTCGGTTACGGGTACACTACAGGTGATCTTTAAAGAGCCTTTTCAGCTTATTGCTTACCTAATAGCCTTATTTGCAATTTCGGTAAAACTTACCTTATTTTCTATGCTCATAATCCCCGTTTCGGCATTCGTTATCTCCAGAATAGTGAAACGTTTGAAAGAGCAGGCTATCGAATCGCACCAAACTTATGGTAATATGATCAGCTATCTGGACGAAGCCTTATCGGGCATCAAGATCATCAAAGCCTTTAACGCGGTACCATTTATTAAGAACAGGTTTAATGACGAAAACGAACGCTATTCGCGCATTACTCGGTCCATGGCTAAAAGGCAGCAAATGGCTTCGCCAGTGTCAGAATTTTTAGGTGTGTTAATGGTGGCTGGTATTGTATTGTACGGTGGCACATTAATTATAAATGGTAAAGGCACATTAACAGCCGAAAACTTTATTCTTTATATCATCATATTTTCGCAGGTGATGCGGCCGGCAAAAGCCATTTCTGATTCGTTCAGCAACATTCATTCAGGTATTGCGGCAGGCGAGCGGGTGTTAGCACTTATTGATGAAAAGCCCTTGGTAATTGACAGCCCTGAAGCGGTAAAAATTGATGGGTTTAATGATAGTATCCGTTTTGAGAATGTATCATTTGCTTACCGGAACAAGGGTGCAAGTGAGGAGGAGCCTGATAAATACGTTTTAAACGGTCTTAACCTCACTATTCCAAAAGGTAAAACCATTGCGCTGGTTGGCCCATCGGGCGGAGGTAAATCAACATTTATGGATCTGTTGCCGCGTTTTATTGAACCGCAGGCCGGGACCATCTATTTTGATGATAAAAATATTCAATCACTCACTACAGAATCATTAAGAGCTCAAATGGGTATTGTGAACCAGGAATCGATGCTGTTTAACGATACTATATTTAACAACATAGCCTTTGGTAAAACCGGGGTAACCCAGCAGGAGGTGGAAGTCGCCGCGCGTATTGCCAATGCCCATAACTTTATCATGGAAACTGATAATGGTTACCAAACCAATACAGGCGACAGGGGGGGCAAGCTATCTGGTGGTCAGCGTCAGCGCATTTGTATTGCCCGTGCGGTACTGAACAACCCGCCTATCATGCTGCTTGATGAGGCTACCTCGGCGTTGGATACCGAATCGGAAAAACTGGTGCAGGAAGCATTGAATAACCTCATGAAAAACCGCACATCATTAATTATAGCGCACCGTTTAAGTACCATACAAAATGCCGATGTAATTATTGTGCTGGAAAAAGGCCGTGTTGTTGAACAAGGTAATCACCAGGAGTTATTGCAAAATAACGGGCTTTACAAAAAGCTGATTGATATGCAAACCTTTAATGCCGATTAATATATAGAAATTGCTTAGCCGGATTTTGAAATAACTGAAATGGTGAAAAAAAGAAGTTTTATAAGTACATACTGGCTTAAATATACCGATAGAGCAGGTTATAAAAACTATAAATGGGAATTGCATAATTATAAAAATGCTGAATCTGCCAATTTTTTAATCGGAGATAAACGATTGAACAATCCAACAAAGATACGTGCCATCGCCTCCGCTAATCATCAACTTAACCTTAACCATAGTGGTAATGCCGGGGATATTATTTATGCATTACCAACAATTAAAAAACTGGCCGAAATTGTAAAGGTACCTATAAACTTATACCTTAGGCTTGGGCAGCCGTTGTTGCTTTCAGACGGAGTAACCCATCCACTGGGTAATGTAAGGCTTAATGATAAAATGGTAACCATGTTAGCGCCTTTAATCAGGTCGCAGCCATACATCAGTCAATTCGAAATTTTAACAGATCAGAAAATAGATATTGACCTGGATTATTTTAGGGCAGGACATGTGCCGATGGATAGATGTAATATAGCCCATTGGTGTTCATATGTTACAGGAATAAATCCTGAATTATGGAAAAACTGGCTTGATGTAGAGCCAGACATATCCTTTGCAGACGATATAATTATTGCAAGGAGCGAAAGATACAGGAGCAGGGGAGTTGATTATAAGTTTCTGCGAAACTACAGTAATTTAAAATTCATAGGGGTTGAATCGGAATATAACGACATTAAAAAGCAAATCCCTGATATTGAGTGGGTACAGGTAAATGATTTTTTACAGTTGGCCAGGATGATTGCAGGTTGTAAATTTTTTATTGGCAACCAATCATTTCCATTTTCAATTGCCGAAGCATTAAAAGTCCCTCGTATTTTAGAAGCTTGTTTTGATGTTATAAATGTTGTTCCGGAAGGTGAAAACGGATATGATTTTCTTTTCCAGGATCATTTTGAATCGTTAGTACAGGAGCTTTATAATAAAACCAAGCGTTATGAGTAAGTTGAAGAAAGTTGCTGTTATAGTTCCTTTTTATCAAAATAAAATCTCCGATTTAGAAAAAATTGTACTAACTCAGTTACAAAATGTTTTAGTCAGCTATCCCCGCATCATTATAAAGCCCCAATCGCTTGTGTTATCTGATGAGGTTAATCAGTTTAATTTTACAGCTGTTGAAACCTTTGACGATAGCTATTTTAAAAGTATTGATGGGTATAATGCTTTGATGCTTTCTGATACTTTTTACAAACGTTTTTTAGATTATGAATTTATTTTAATTCATCAGTTAGATGCCTTTGTATTTAAGGATGAGTTAGGGTATTGGTGCAGCCAACCAATTGATTATATAGGTGCCCCCTGGATACCGCCAGGTGATTACCCGGATATAATTAAAGCGATAAAGTCAAAAATACAATTTCACTATCACGCCAGGTTTAACATCCAGAAGAATGGTCTTCCATCACCAATGCAATATGAGTATAAAGTTGGTAATGGAGGATTTTCATTACGGAGGGTGAAAAAGTTTCATGATCTGAGTATTAGCATGCGCGATAAAATGTCGATGTATTTAACACGTAGCGAGCACGAATTTCATGAGGATATTTTTTGGTGTATTGAAGTAAATAGGAAGCGGAAAATATTAAATATACCATCATACAAAACAGGGTTAAAGTTTTCTTTTGAACTGGCCCCTGAACGGGCGCTAAGACTAAATAATAATGAGTTGCCGTTTGGTTGCCATGCCTGGGATCTGTACCTTGATTTTTGGCGCCCCATATTTAAAAAGCAGGGTTACGATATTTAAAACCAGTAATATCAATTGATTTTATGAAAGAGCTTCCATTGGTATCCATAGCACTTTGTACTTACAACGGTGCCCGGTTTTTGGAGCAGCAATTATATACGCTCATTAATCAAACTTATCGCAATATTGAAATTATTGCTGTAGATGATTGCTCCACCGATAACACCTACCAGATACTTGCTTCTTACGCCTCTAAACACCCCAACCTGCGTATCTATCAAAACGAAACAAATGTAGGCTTTGTAAATAATTTTGAACGGGCTTTAGATTATTGCCAGGGTGACCTGATTGCGTTTTGCGATCAGGATGACCTGTGGGATGTTAAAAAAATCGAGCTTCAGGTTGCGGCTATAGGCGATAACCTGATACTGTATCATGATTCTGAACTGATTAATGAGCAAAATGAATCATTAGGTAAAAAAATGACCGACTTGTTTAATTTTTACCGTGGAGATGAGCCGGAAGCGTTTTTGTTTTTTAATTGTGTATCGGGGCATGCTATGTTAATTAAAAAGGAATTAATTGCAGAGGCTCGTCCGTTTAAAAAAGACGGCTATCACGATTGGTGGATGGCTTACGTAGCAACCAACATAGGTACTATTGACTATTTGCCGCAATGTTTGGTTAAATACCGCCAGCATGAAAATAGTGATACGGATTTATTGGAAAGAAAGGATGCCGATAAAGACCGCTACAGGCACCAAACAAGAGAGCAGATTTTTAAACGCCGAAGTAGATGGTTGCAGTATTGTGCAACCTATCCTAAAAATAAGCGGACAAAGTTTGTTAAAACATTATACCAGCTATATGTGAACTGGCCGGATAGCTATGTGTCTTTCCGCCTCTTTGCTTTGATAAAAAAACATATCAATGTTTTATACTACATTTCCAAACAAAACAATCGTCAAAGGCGCCGGGAAATCAAGAAGCTGGCCTGGGGTTATAAGGCTAAAAACTTTTGGTATACCCATATTAAGCCCGATAATAAAAAGCTAATCCGACCGGAATAGCGCTGAGTTCTCTAATTTACTCGCGTTTTTTGAGTTGCAACTTTAGCAGGTAAAAATTAAGCTTAACAAACAGTTTAAAACTGAAGGAAGCGTATCGGTTATATTGCCAAAGTATGGTATAGGCTAATTTAATAGGCATCTTTAACGTAATAAGTTGCTCGGTAAATTTTTTAAAGGTGAGTTTTTCCGCGATTATTTGTTGTTTGTAAAATAAACCCTGTATGTTGGCAGGCAAATGTTTATTCCACTTTTTATGCAGCTTCATAGATTCATAAACCCAGGTACGGTCATAATTCCCGTCAGACAAATGCTGCAGTAAAACATCGTAGGTAACAGCTATTTTGTATTTTTGGCCTATGGTTAAAGAAAAATCAATGTCATAGGCATGAAAACCTGTAAAAGTTTTTTCATCAAATTGAAACTCGGCCCATATTTTTTTGGTGGTGGCAAACCACACACCATCAATGCAGGCAACAGCGGGTAATTTTTGATTGCCGGGATTAAGTTTAACCAGGGCCCGTTCCTTACCGGCAAACTTATAATCTTGCAGTAAGTGCATATGAATATTGATATCTCCAAAAGGCTGCCAACCCGAAGGTGCCAAGGCTTTATACGCCCCACCGGCTATACCCACCAAACCAAGATCAGGATTGGTGTTAAATAATTGGTTTACAGTATTTCCCCAGTTTTGCGTGTCAATAATAATATCCTCATGCATAAAGCACAATATATCATATTGGGCATTTTGAGCAGCCTGGTTATACACCTCGCACATGCTTTTTTCGCCGCGGCTGTTATCGGTAGCTATAATTTCAAAAGGTACGCCTACGGTATGGTGGATGTTTTCTGTAACCTGTTTTAATAGTATTTTATCGGCAGAAGCAATAATGATAGATATCATGGGAGGATTTTTGTCAATAAAAAAAGCCTTACGAAGGTAAAAAATATCGTAAGGCTTTTTTGTTAATTAAATTTTACTGAAACTTAAATCCTAAACCTATTTGCCAAACCTGGTTGCGGAAATCGGGCAGGTCGGCTTCATTGGAGGCGTTCCTGGCAAGGTCAATGTTATAACGGCCCCTGATTTCTACATTGCGGTTAATGTCAAAACTAACACCAATTACACCTGCAACGTAGCTTTGGTCGCCCTCGTGCCCATTAAAACGGGTTATAGCATTGCTGCCAAAATCGCGGTAAGTATCTTGCTGCGAAGTTAAAAAGGTAAGCTGGGGGCCAATCAAAAAATTAAACCCAGGCACAAGCCTGAATTTTGCCAGTAAGGGAACGTCAATATAGTTGGTACGTTCGGTAAAATGAGCATTTTCAAGATCGGCGCTAAAGCCTTTTTGTGAAAATAACAATTCAGGCGCAAACGAAAAATAATTTGTAACGGGAACATCCAATGTAAGCCCGACATTAAAGGCCGCAATGGTGCTCGAGCTAAAACGCGAATCATAAGCATCAAGTGAGTTGGCCAGGTTTAAACCGCCGGTAATACCAACCTTAACCTGATTATCATTGTAGCGGTTGTGCGGGCGTTCCTGTCTAACATAACGACGAGGCCTGTGGCGCGGGCCATAATAATCTTGAGCACTAACAGTACCTACGGTAAATAAGCATATTGCTAAAAAGATAATTTTTTTCATTTTTTCAATTGTTTTTTGGTAGCGAAATCATTTTGAACATGTGTTTAAAATGATTTCATGATTAGTTTGTTTTTATATACTCATAGAGTAAAAATTTTAACAAAGGTTTATTCGTGGTATAATTTTTATAATATTTAATATGCCAGGTGGGCTAAAACATACATTTATACTACATTTGAACCATGCCAATTTTGAAAAACAGGTATTGCTTTACCATCATTTTTGCACTTAATTTTATTGCCTTTAACGCCCTGGCACAAAAAGGAAGCTATATTGAAAGCCTTAAAACTAAAAACCGCTGGGTTGATTCTGTTTACGATAAATTAAGCCGCAGGCAGCGGATAGCGCAGTTGCTTTTTGTAAGGGCGCATACCAATAAAGGGCGTGCTTATGAAGATTCTGTTGCCCAGGTGATCAAAGATCAGCAAGTTGGGGGCCTCGTGTTTTTTCAGGGCGGCCCGGTAAGGCAAGCGGCTTTAACTAACCGATACCAAAAGTTGGCCAATGTGCCATTATTAATATCCATGGATGGCGAATGGGGTTTGGGTATGCGTTTAGATTCTACCATATCATTCCCTTACCAGATGACACTTGGCGCCATACAGGATAATAACCTGATATATAAAATGGGCCAGCAGGTAGCTTATGATTTTAAGCGCCTGGGTATCCAGATCAATTTTGGGCCGGATATGGATGTGAACAACAATCCCAATAACCCGGTTATCAATTACCGCTCCTTTGGCGATAATATGTACAATGTAGCCAAAAAGGGTATAGCCTATTTTAAAGGAATGCAGGATGGCGGTTTACTGACCACAGCCAAGCATTTTCCGGGGCATGGCGATACCAATGTCGATTCACACTTCGATCTGCCTTTATTGCCCTACAGCCGTGCCCGATTAGATTCGCTGGAGGAGTATCCTTTTCGCGAGGCCATTAACGCAGGCATCAGCGGGGTAATGGTAGCGCACATGAACATCCCGGCGATGGACAGCACCAAACACCTGCCGTCTACATTATCGCGCCCTATTATTACCGGTGTTTTAAAGGATTCATTACGGTTTAAGGGCTTGGTAGTATCTGATGCCATGGAGATGAAAGGTGTTACCAAATATTTCCCTAATGGTGATGCCGATGTAAGGGCATTCATAGCAGGTAATGATATTATTGAGCTGTCAGAAAATTCAGACAGGGCTATTAAGCTCATCCGCAGGGCCATGCGCCACAATGCCATCAGCGACGCGGAGTTTGAGATCAAGGTAAAAAAAGTATTGGCAGCTAAGTATTGGGCCGGGCTTAACCGCCGTCAAACTATTTCGCCGGTGAATCTGAGCGCTGATCTGAACAGGCAATCATCTAAAGATCTGGTACAGCAGCTGAGCGATGCTTCGGTTACCCTGATCAAAGGAAACTCCACCACATTAAAACTAAACCCTTTCCTGAAAACGGCAATAGTAAGTATTGGTGTTGACGGCCCCACCGTGTTTCAGCAGGAAATGGCTAAAAGCTTTCCAACCTGCCGCGTATTTACTGTGGCTAAAAACACGCCGGCCATCGAACTTAAAAATATACTTACCTGGTTAAAACGGTATGATCAAATTATTGTAGGTATACATGACACCCGCCTGCGCCCACAAAGCAAGCTGGATTACGGAACTGATGTAAAATTGCTGATCGCCGATCTGGCATCCCGTAAAAATACGGTAATGAGCGTTTTTGCCAATGCCTACACCATTGCCGGTTTACCTGGCATTGAAAAAAGCAACAACCTGATTGTATGCTACCAAATGACCCCCGAGCTGCAAAAATCAGCAGCTAAGGTAATTGCCGGAACACTAAAACCAACAGGTAAGCTACCTGTAAGCATCAATGTATTTTTTCCTACGGGTACAGGCATGCAGTAGGGGAATGAGTTAAATAATTGTCATTGCGAGCGATAGCGTAGCAATCGCGAACTTTACAGAGAAACTTGCACGGTTCGCGATTGCTTCGTCGTTCCTCCTCGCAATGACAAATTTTTTAAATCACCCTCTTTCCAACGCAGCCGAAGAGAGGGGCGACCGGCGAAACGTCGTCGGGATGAGTATTTTGCGCTATGTCTAAAAATATTAGCAAATTAGCAATTGACATCCCATCGCCTTTTCCGTAGTTTTACTCAACAATTATGCAATCCAACTTAAACAAGTATAACGATAAATTTCAGGCGGCTTTGGTAGGGTTAAACCCCGAGCAGCTGGCCGCGGTAAATAAAATGGATGGTCCGGTGTTGGTAGTAGCCGGTCCCGGAACGGGTAAAACGCAGATATTAGCCGCGCGTATAGGTAAAATACTAACCGATACCGATGCCCTGCCCAACGAGATCCTGTGCCTTACCTATACCGATGCCGGCGCGGTAGCCATGCGCAAACGCCTGTTTGAGTTTATTGGCCCAGATGCCTATCGCATCAACATATATACCTTCCACGCTTTTTGTAACGAGATCATCCAGGAAAACCTGGAGTATTTCGGCAAACTGAATTTAGAATCACTATCTGATCTGGAATCGGCCATGCTGTTTCGTGAGCTGGTTGATGAGTTTGATAATGATCACCTGCTCAAACGCTTTACCGGCGATATTTACTACGATACCAAACGTCTGAAAGACCTCTTCTCGACCATGAAACGCGAGAACTGGAATGCCGAAATGATTGAGCGTGCTGTTCAGGAATATCTGGACGATCTGCCCAATCGCGAGGAATTCATATACAAACGCGCCAATGCCAAAACCGGTATAAAGGTAGGCGACCTTAAACAGAAGGATATTGACGCCGCCCATGAGGTAATGAAAAAGCTGGTGGCAGCCGTACGTGAATACAAAAACTACGATGCTAAAATGAAGGCCCGTGGCCGTTATGATTATGACGACATGATCATTTGGGTGCTTCGTGCTTTTGCCAATAATGAAGAGATATTGCGCAAATACCAGGAACGGTACCAGTATATTCTGGTTGATGAGTTTCAGGATACCAGCGGATCGCAAAACGAGCTGCTGCGCTTTTTACTGAATTATTGGGACGTACCCAATGTGTTTGTAGTGGGCGATGATGACCAGTCGATATTTAAGTTTCAGGGCGCCAACATGAAAAACATCCTCGATTTTGCTACCGACTATGTGGATACCCTGCATACCGTGGTGCTTAAGCATAATTATCGCTCCAACCAGCATATCCTGGATATTTCAAAGGCGCTCATCAACAATAACTTTGAAAGATTAACCAGTCAGCTAAAATTGGATAAAGACTTGCGTGCCTCGCATGGCCGTTTTACTAAGCTTACGGTTGAGCCGGTGATACGAGAGTACGAAAACCCCGATCAGGAATTGGTTGATGTATCGGCCCGTATCAAACAACTGATAGATGATGGCGTGGCCCCAGGCGAGGTGGCAGTAATATATCGCAACCACAGCCAGGTGGAGGAAATGATCAAATATCTTGATGTACAAAAGATAGCGGTAAACACCAAACGCAAAATTGATGTGCTTACCCAGCCTTTCGGCGAAAAGATCATCAATATACTACGTTATCTGGCTATGGAGATCGATTCGCCGTATAGTGGTGATGAGCTGCTGTTCGAGATCATGCACTATGATTTTTTCAGCATCGCACCCATCGAAATTGCTAAAGCCAGCATCGCGGTATCTAAAGAAAATTATGGCGCTGTAAGCAACAACAAACCCAAAACCTCCATCCGCCGTTACGTGAGCGAGATGCGCCTGCCCGCACAGGCCGATCTGTTTGATCCAAACAAGTATGTGGAGATGAAGTATCTAATCAATAATATTGATGAGCTCATCAAATCGGCCCTGAGTGTAACGCTGCAGCAGTTTTTTCAGGATGTGATAGCCAAAATGGGTATCCTGCGATACATTATGCAGCAAACCGATAAAGGTGGCCACATGCAGATGCTCACCAGTTTTTTTGATTTCCTGAAAGATGAAAGCCGCAAAAATCCGGAAATAAAACTGCCCGACCTAATAGCTACTATCGACCTGATGAAGAAAAACAGCATCAGGCTTGATCTGAACCAGGTGATATTTTCTGATAATGGCGTTAACTTTTTAACTGCCCACGGCTCAAAAGGGCTGGAATTTGAGCACGTATTTTTTATAGGCTGCGATAAACGTACCTGGGACAGCAAGGGCCGTAACAATGGTTTCAGCTACCCGGATACCTTGACCCAAACCGCATCCGACGATATTGCCCAACGGGAGGAGGCCCGTCGCCTGTTTTATGTGGCTATAACCCGTGCCAAGCAGCACCTCAATATCTCTTACGCCGGCAAGGATAAAAATGCAAAGGATCAGGAAGCAAGCCAGTTCATCGGCGAAATTTTAGCCAGTACCGATTTGCAGGTGCAATACCCTAAAGTTACCGAAGAAACCATGCTTGGTTTTTACATGACCCAGTTTAGCGAGGCCGAAAAGCCAAAGGTTGAGCTGCTGGATAAAAACTATATAAATCAGCTGCTGCAAAACTATACGCTATCGGTAACGCATCTGAGCAATTACCTGGATTGCCCGCTGAGGTTTTATTTTCAGTGTTTGATCCGGGTGCCATCGGGTAAAAGTCCGTCGGCCACGTTTGGGCAGGCCGTACACTGGGCGCTCAACAAAACGTATAGGCTGCTGAAGGATAATGGCGACGAGTTTTTATCAACCGAGCAGTTCATGAATGAATTTCGATGGTACATGGCCCGCAACCGTGATTCGTTTACCAAAGAAGAATTTAAACTGCGCCTGGCCTACGGCGAAAAAATATTGCCGCCGTATTATGAGCAAAATGTTAACAACTGGAACAAAGTAGCCATAACCGAACGTACCATCAAAAACATTGAGATTGGCGGCGTACCGATAAAAGGTAACCTGGATAAGATGGAGTTTGATGGCAAACACGTAACTGTAGTGGATTATAAAACCGGCAAGCTCAAAAATGCCAAGGACAAACTGCTGCGCCCAACGTTTGATGCCCCCAACGGCGGCGATTACTGGCGCCAGGGCGTTTTTTACAAAATACTGGTTGACCATGACCGTACCAATGACTGGGAGGTTGTAAGCACCGTATTTGATTTTGTGGAGCCCGTAAGCGAAGGCGAATACCACCGTGAAAAGTTTGTGATAACACCCGACGATATTGAAATTGTAAGCGGACAGATCAAAGATACCTACGCCAAAATAATGGCCCATGATTTTAATACCGGCTGCGGCAAAAAAGAATGCGACTGGTGCCACTTTGTAAAAAGCAACTTTAAACAGGTTGATGAGATACTGGGAATTGTAGCGGAGGAAGAGGAGGAGTAGAAGGGAATCTTTGATTTGCATGGTAAAGACTCACCCGGTCTACGCTTCGCTGGACCACCCTCTCTTCGCCTTTGGCGGAAAGAGGGTAGGGAAAATGGATTAAGGATAAAAGACAAAAGAGCAAAGAAATTATTGCTTCACCCTCTTTCCAGCGAAGCTGAAGAGAGGGTCGACAAGCGTAGCGATGTCGGGGTGAGTTGATAAGCGGCCAACCATAAATTTTATTAGTTTTGTAATATGTATTTCTTCAGAAAAAAAGATCCCAACAGACCAACAAACATCAATCTGCGGATTATGCATTTTATTAATGCATTAGCTATCCTCATGTTTTTGGCAGGGATAATTTACAAGCTGATACAAGTGTTCATATTTAAAAAATGATGACAATAGTAAACACCAATAACGCGCCAGCCCCAATAGGGCCATACAGCCAGGCTACCATAGCCGGCAATTTCGTATTTGTATCGGGCCAGATACCACTTAATCCTGCAACCGGCGAACTGGTTACCACCGGCATAACCGACGAAGCAAAAATGGTAATGGAAAACCTGAAAGCCATCCTGACCGAAGCAGGTATCGGTTTTGAAAACATTGTTAAAACCAGCATATTTTTAACAGATATGGGCAATTTTAGCCAGGTGAACGAGGTCTACGGAACTTACTTTACTTCAAATTTCCCAGCCCGAGAAACCGTACAGGTATCAGCATTGCCAAAAGGCGTAAATGTGGAGATATCGGTAATTGCGGTAAAATAATTAGCCAATTTTTTTAATAAATAGCCAACGTCATTGCGAGGTACGAAGCCTCACCCAACCCTCTCCAAAGGAGAGGGCTTTTAAATACTTTCTTAAAATCTCCCCCAAAGGGGGAGATTTAGAGGGGCTCTTACAATGACGTTGTAAAACCATTTAAAGCGACATTCTTTTGGATCCTTTTCAAACACCACTTGTATACTTAAAAGGTGCAGGCCAATCCCGGGCCGAGGTTTTGAAAAAGGAATTAGGCTTGGCTAACTTCGAGGATCTGCTTCGGCACTTTCCTTTCAGATATATTGACCGTACTCGTTTTTATAAGGTAAAAGACATTCAGGCCGATCTGCCTTATGTACAGGTGCTTGCCCGTATTGTTAATAAACAGGTATTGGGCGAAAAGCACACTAAGCGCCTGGTGGTTAACGCCAAGGATGATACCGGCGTGCTGGAACTGGTATGGTTTAAAGGTATCACCTGGATCGAGAAAACATTGATACCGGGACAGGTATATATCATATTTGGCAAGCCCGGATTTTTTAACGGGCAGGCGCAAATGGCCCACCCGGAGATGGAGGCCTACACCCCGGCCAATATGCAACGACAAGGGAATGCCACTTTGCAGCCGGTATATAATTCTACCGAAAAACTCAAACAGTTTCAGCTGGATAGCAAGGGTATCCAGAAACTTACCTCGGTATTGTTGGGACTGCATGCTAAAGATATCCGCGAGAATTTACCCTTATACATCGTTAATAAATTCAAGCTCATTAACCGGGCCGATGCTTACCGCAATATCCATTTCCCGGCCGATGCCAATTTATTGAACGAAGCCATCCTTCGCCTGAAATTTGAAGAACTGTTTTTTCTTCAGCTTAAGCTGCTGCGTAATAAACTGCTGCATACGCAAAAGTTTAAGGGGAATGTATTCAACACGGTAGGCCATTATTTCAACGATTTTTACCATCATAAACTTCCCTTTCCACTTACCAATGCGCAGAAACGAGTGCTGAAAGAGATCAGGCTGGATACCCAGCGGGGTGTACAAATGAACCGCCTGCTGCAGGGCGATGTGGGCAGCGGCAAAACCGTAGTAGCGCTGATGAGTATGCTGATCGCTGTTGATAATGGCTTCCAAACCTGCATTATGGCGCCTACCGAAATTCTGGCCACACAGCACTATCAAACTATAAAGGGTTTGGTGGGCGATGATTTTATTGAAGTGGCCCTGCTCACCGGCTCCACCAAACAAAAAGACCGTAAAGTACTGCATGAACGCCTGGAAAACGGCGACCTGAAAATACTAATAGGTACTCATGCCCTGATTGAAGATAAGGTGCAGTTTAAAAACCTTGGCTTTGTAGTAATTGACGAACAGCACCGTTTTGGGGTAGAGCAAAGGGCTAAATTATGGCGCAAAAACATTATCCCGCCGCATATTTTGGTGATGACGGCAACGCCAATACCCCGTACACTGGCCATGACGCTGTACGGCGATCTGGACGTATCGGTAATTGATGAATTGCCGGTTGGTCGTAAGCCTATCAAAACCGTTCATTTTTATGAAAACCAGCGCTTGCGCATGTTTGGTTTCATGAAACAGGAAATTGCGCTGGGCCGGCAGATTTATGTGGTATACCCACTGATACAGGAAAGTGAAAAGCTCGATCTGAAGAACCTGGAAGATGGTATTGAGGCCATGTCACGCGAGTTTCCTGCACCCACTTACAACATTAGTATAGTGCACGGCAAAATGAAACCTGCCGAAAAAGAGTTCGAAATGCAGCGTTTCATTAAAGAGCAAACTCAGATCATGGTGGCAACTACGGTAATTGAAGTTGGGGTAAATGTGCCTAACGCCTCGGTGATGATCATTGAAAATGCTGAGCGCTTTGGTTTATCGCAATTGCACCAGCTGCGAGGCAGGGTAGGGCGCGGTGCCGAGCAATCATATTGCATTTTGATGAGCAGCCATAAGCTTAGCCATGATGGCAAGATCAGGCTCGATACAATGGTGAAAACCAATAACGGTTTTGAAATATCGGAGATAGATCTGCAACTGCGAGGCCCGGGCAACCTGGAGGGGACTCAGCAAAGCGGTGTGCTCGATTTAAAAGTAGCCAATCTGGCCACCGATCAGGAACTGTTGATCAAAGTTCGTAAAAGCGTAGAGCAAATATTTGAAAAAGACCCTCAACTGGCCCTTCCCGAAAACCAAATTCTGCACCATGCTTTCCAGGGTAATAACTCCGGTTTAAGCTGGGATAAGATTTCCTAATGGTTTAGATAGAGAGGGAGCGAGTGCGGGGGAGAGCGAAAGAAAAAAGCGCTGCCGCAAGCGTCCCGCTTGTGGTATAATAGCCAACCTATTTGTCTTGTCATAATTACCACAAGCAGGACGCTTGCGGCAGCGGTAAAAGACAACAGGATGTTATCGGAACGTTATCCAAATTCTTCCTTCAAAATATTACATTTGTTGAAACTGATCTTATATACAAATGAAAAAACTCTCCCTATTGCTGACTGCTCTTTTCGCGTCGGCCAGTCTGCTGCATGCGCAGGATTCATTAAATATCCGCAAAATTTATGACGAGGCTCTGGTTAACGGTAAGGCCTACGAAAACCTGCGTTACCTGTGTAAAAATATTGGTCCGCGTTTAAGTGGTTCTGCCAACGCTCAAAAAGCGGTGGAGTGGAGCAAAAAGCTGATGGAAGGCTACGGTTTTGATAAGGTTTATTTACAGGAGGTAATGGTGCCGCACTGGGTACGGGGAGCAAAAGAAACCGCCTTTATTATTGATGGCAAAACCCGCATCCCGGTTGCTATTGCGGCTCTGGGTATGTCGGTGGCTACACCAAAAGAGGGCATCACAGCCAATGTGGTAGAGGTGCGTAGTCTGAAAGAGCTGGAAACTCTGGGCGAAAGTGTTATTAAAGGTAAGATCGTTTTCTTCAACCGCGCATTTGATGAACGATTTATTGAGGCTGGTCAGGCCTACGGTACAGCCGGCGATCAACGATTTGCAGGCCCTGCCGCTGCTGCTAAATACGGCGCGGTAGGCGTTATAGTACGTTCACTTACCAGTGCCGATGATGATTATCCGCATACCGGTGCTACGCTGGCTACTCCGGGTACTAAATTGATACCGGCCGCGGCCATATCAACCAGGGCAGCTAATAAATTAAGTAATATGCTGCGTTTGCGTAAACTGCCGCTGATTAAATTTTACTTTAAACAAAGCTGCGAGCTACTGCCCGATGTGTTATCATACAACGTAATCGGTGAACTGACCGGCACCGAAAACCCGAATAAATTCATCAGCGTAGGTGGTCACCTTGATTCATGGGACCTGGCCGAAGGTGCCCATGATGATGGTACAGGTGTAATGCAATCGGCCGAGGTGCTACGGATATTTAAAGCAACGGGTTATCGCCCTAAAAACTCTATCAGAGCGGTATTTTTCATGAACGAGGAGAACGGCCACAAAGGTGGATTGAAATATGCCGAGCTTGCCGCCCAAAACAAAGAAGAACATATCGCCGCCATTGAAACCGACGAAGGCGGTTTTACCCCGCGGGGTTTCAGTTTTGATGGCGCATCAAAAGATTTCCTGAAAAATATTAACGATAAATATAAAGCCCTGCTGGAACCTTACGAAGTTGACCGCCTGGTGGCCGGAGGTAGCGGTACGGATATTGAACCACTGAAAGAAAAACTACCGGGAATTACGCTGATAGGTTTCCGCCCGGATTCGCAGCGTTATTTTGATATACACCATACCCCGAATGATGTTTTCGAGAACGTGAACAAGCGCGAGCTGCAATTAGGTGCAGCCGGCATAGCCGCATTTATTTACCTGATAGATCAGCATGGTTTGTAACAATTTTGTCTGAACTTAGGTTAACATAGATACTGTAGAGACGCATCACATGCGTCTCTTTTTTGTTTTGTAAGGGTAGTGCGACCTTCTTCGTGAAGATATTAGCATATAATTAAACATGGCGTCAATAAAAGCGAAGGGTTGTGCGATTCCCTCCCCTGGGAGGGTGTAGGGAGGGGTTTTGTAACGGCGTGATAAATGCGTAGAACTCCTCCCTGCCATAACACAAACCACTGCACCCCTCCCCGTGGGAGAGAATATCTAATCAAAGGCTTTACTTTCTCAAAGAAAAGACTAAGCCACATTTTCAACCATTCCAATAAAAAATCCAATCAAATCCTTAAATCATGTTACCATATTCCGAAGTGGTGTTGTAAATTTGCGGCTCAGTAAAAACAACACAGTGACCGAAGAAGGCGATAGTAAACCCCAGAAAGTAGATTCCTTTGCCGCATTGCGCTATAAAGATTTCAGATCTTACGTAGGTATGCGTTTTTGTTTCACCTTTGCATACCAGATGCAAGCCGTTGTAATAGGCTTTTATATTTACCAGGTTACTAAAAGTGTTTTTGCACTTGGTCTCGTTGGCCTTTGCGAGGCTATACCCGCTATTGGCATTGCCCTGTATGGCGGTTACATTGCCGATAAATCCGAAAAGCGTAAAATGTTGTTGCTCATATTCAGCGGTGTTATATTAACATCATCGGTAATGTTTACTGTTACACTTAAAAGTATGAGTGGCATTATCCATACCGGGTGGATAGTGCCTATTATTTATTGCATGATATTTTGTAACGGTGTTGCACGCGCGTTTTATGGCCCGGCAACCTTTACTGTTTACGCGCATAGCATCCCGAAAGAAATTTATCCTAATGGCAGCACCTGGAGCAGCTCAAGCTGGCAGATAGCATCAATTATAGGCCCGGCCGCCGGAGGGTTGATCTACGGCTATGCCGATAAAATTATACCGGGATTAACCGGTATCACGGCGACCTTTGCTGTTATAATTGTGTTCATGGTTATTTCATTGGTGCTGGTTTTTATGCTGCGTAAATACCCGCCGGTATTTATTCCTAAAGAGAGCATCTGGAAAAGTTTATCAGAGGGTATCCACTTTGTATTCCATAATAAAATGATGATCGGCGCCATGAGCCTCGACCTTTTCTCGGTGTTTTTTGGTGGTGCTGTGGCCTTGTTGCCGGTATTTGCTAATGAGATATTAAAAGTAGGAGCAGAGGGCCTGGGAATTATGCGTGCTACATCATCCTTAGGCGCAGTATTAACCATGCTATTGATGGCGCGCTTTTCGCCTATGGGCAAGCCCTGGCGTAACCTGCTTATCGCGGTTACCGGTTTTGGCCTTTCTATCATTTGCTTCGGCTTGTCGCGCAGCTTTTATTTGTCGCTGGTATTTTTATTTACCGAAGGTGCTTTTGACAGCATCAGCGTAATTATCCGCGGTACCATTATGCAGTTACTAACGCCCGATCATATGCGTGGGCGGGTATCAGCAGTGAATCAAATGTTTATCGGTTCATCAAACGAAATAGGTGCTTTTGAGTCGGGAACGGCCGCCCGTTTGCTGGGTACGGTGCCTGCTGTAATATTTGGAGGCAGCATGACCATGCTTATCGTAGGCTTTACCTATCTCAAAACAAAAAAATTAATCCCGCTATCCTTAAATCAGATACAACCGCCCGAAGTAGAAGTGAAGCCTGCTGTGTAACAGATTAGTGTTAATGGAGTCTTAGTTATTGTCAATTCAACTTTATAACTTAGACTTTATTAGACTGATTTAAACAACAACAATTATGAGGATCACAAAATGGGCTTTAGCAGCTATTCCGGCTGTTATTTTAGCATCATGCCAACAAAAAAAGGAGTCGTCATCCGCAGATGATGTTCCTAAGCGTACGGTGTTTTTTGATAAAGCAGGCATGGACACTACGGTAAAACCGGGAGATAACTTTTTTGAATACGCCAGCGGTAACTGGATAAAGAAAACCGAAATACCGGCATCGCAGCGGGGTTGGGGATCATTTTATACTTTGAATGATGATAACCAGAAAAATCTGCATAGCATACTCGATCAAATAACCAAGCAGGAAAACCCGGCAGGCAGCAAAGAGCAAAAGGTGGCCGATCTGTATACAAGCGGTATGGATACCGTAGGTATTGAGAAACTGGGCTACGAGCCGGTGAAACCTTTGCTGGCCAAAATTAACGCCGTTACCGATTATAAGCAGTTAGTGAGCCTGGCTGCCGATAGCTACAAAGATGGCGATGGCTTTTTGCTTGGTTTTTATGTTGCGCCCGACGACAGGATAAGCACCAAAAACATTGCCCATTTTGATCAGGCGGGCTTAAGCTTGCCTAACCGTGATTATTACTTCAACACCGATTCGGCCACGGTTAAAATACGTGCCGAATTTGTAAAATATATAGCTAAACTATTCACACTTACTGGCACCGACGCTGCTACCGCCAGTAAAAAGGCCGATGGTATTTTAAAGCTGGAAACGCTGATTGCCAAATCGCACCTGACGCCGACAGAACTGCGTAACCCTGTCAGGAACTATAACAAATTCGCGGTTGCTGATCTGCAAAAGCAAATCCCGGATATCGACCTGAAGGATGCCTTTAAACGTATGAATCTGAACACCGATACTGTATTGGTTGGTCAGCCTGATTATTTGAAAGCATTGGATGGTTTGCTGAAATCTCAAGCTATTGATGTTTGGAAGGATAAAGCTACCTTCACTGCACTTGATAACTCTTCAACCGCGCTGAGTAAAGCTTTTAGGGATGCTAATTTTGATTTTAATGGTAAAATCCTTAGCGGACAGAAACAACAACAAGAACGCTGGAAAACAGTTATTGAAACCATTGATGGTGGTATTGGCGAGCTGCTTGGCCAGCTGTACGTTGAAAAATATTTTACACCTGATGCCAAAAAGCGTATGCTTGATCTGGTAAACAACCTGCAAAGCGTATATAAAGACCGCATTGAAAAGCTGGATTGGATGAGCCCCGAAACCAAGCAAAGGGCATTGGCAAAACTGGCTGCATTCACCAAAAAAATAGGTTACCCGGATAAATGGAAAACTTATGATGATGTGGAAATTGCCAAAGATACCTATTACAAGAACCAGCAGTCAATGGCTCGCCACAGGTATAAGGAAATGATTGAAAAGGCTGGCAAGCCGGTTGATAAAACCGAATGGGGCATGACACCGCCAACGGTTAACGCATACTACAATCCAACTTTTAACGAGATCGTTTTCCCCGCTGGTATCCTGCAGTTCCCTTTCTTTGATAAGGATGCTGATGATGCTATTAACTACGGCGCAATAGGCGCGGTAATTGGCCACGAAATGACCCACGGCTTTGACGATCAGGGCCGCCAGTATGATAAAGATGGCAACCTGAAAGACTGGTGGACAAAACAGGATGCCGATAAGTTTAAAGCCCGTGTTGGCTTAATGATTGAGCAGTACAATAAGTTTACTGTATTGAACAACCTGCATGTGAACGGTAGTCTTACCCAGGGCGAAAATCTGGCCGATATAGGCGGTATCGCCATCGCTTACCAGGCATTTAAAAGGACACCGCAAGGTAAAACTGATACCAAGATTGATGGCTTTACTCCCGATCAGCGTTTCTTCCTGTCCTTTGGCCAGGTATGGCGCATTAAAACACGCGATGAAACTATGCGCATGCGTATCAGCGTTGATCCGCACTCTCCGGAAATGTACCGTGTTAACGGGCCATTGTCAAACACCCCTGAGTTTTACAAAGCGTTTGATGTAAAACCCGGCGACAAACTTTACCGCCCAGAAAATGAGCGTGTAAAGGTTTGGTAAGTTGAATAAAAAGAGACACATATAATGTGTATCTACAAGAGATAAATGAAAAGGCCATCTGAAACAGATGGCCTTTTCATTTATATAAAATATCGTTATGCCGAACTTGTTTCGGCATCCCACGCGCTAAGCTTACCGTAAGCAGAGTTATCATCCAGAGAGATCCTGAAAAAGGTTCAGGATGACGAAAGTGGTTCAATTTTTTATAATGCCGTCATGCCGAACTTGTTTCGGCATCCCACGCGCTAAGCTTATAGTAAGCAGAGTTATCATCCAGAAAGATCCTGAAACAGGTTCAGGATGACGTGAATAACCATTCACTACACTCCATTTACCATTCACCAACTCACCCCAACACACTCTCTACCCAGGCTTTTCCCCAGTTTTCCAATTCCTCGGCAGTCCATAACGATGGGTAAAATATACGTTTCTGAAAACGCGGGGGCAGGTATTTTTGCCAGTTGGTGCCACCTGTGGCCTTGATTTCTTCGGGTTCCCGATTAAGGTAGCGCACTGCCGATTTGTAGTGTGATAACGGCCAGTTCACGTTTACGTTAATATCCAATTGTTTCAGCTCGTGTTGTAGTTCAGCAGTTAATTGGCCTGCGACTTTAAACTGTTCGGCAAGGGCGTTAAAGTTGTTATTAACACTGGCACGACCCAGGTCAATGAATGTTTTGGAGTACTTTTTTTCAAACTGCTTAAGTGTCAGCGTTTTTTTACCGGTTGATAGTTCGGTGGCGCCAAATTTCCAGTATAGGTACTCAAATTGATCTTCAATGGAGGCGTTGAGCAGTTCAGAGCGTTTGTCTTTATCTACCAGATTTATAAAATCGGTAGCGTAGATCTCGATCATGCGGTACTGGCCCGACTGAAAACCGCTTGCCGGAAGTAATGACATCCTGAATTTCAGGAACTGTTCTTTTTCCATCCCATCAACCATGATCTCAAATGATTGAGTAAGCGCTCCAAAATACCGGTTAATCCTTTTTAGTCTCGCGGTAAAAAAATCAACGGTTAAGGGCCTGGCTTCTGCAATTTGTTTGCACTCGTGCAGGGCCAGTTTAAAATACAGCTCGGTGATCTGATGATAAATAATAAATATCTCCTCATCAGGGAAGGGCGTTTTAGGGTTTTGCAGGCTCAGTAAGGTATCCAGATGAATATAATCCCAATAGGTTAAAAAATCGGCATACAGGAGGCCGTCAAGGTAGGAGGTCATATCCTGCCCCATCGCTTCGTATTTTTCCTGCAAGCGCGCCAGGCGATCTTCAATATCAGGATGGAAATGCATGATCAAAGATAACAAAAATGAAGTAGGCTAATGAAGAGCATAGTTATCTCAAAAAAGCCCAAACATTTTTGGCTTGCCGGTGTCTTAACTAACAGTATTTTGAACCTGAAATATGTATATTGGTTCATACTAAAACTAACCTTAAACCCCATGAAAATTAGTAAAGTATTAATTGGTATTGATGACAGTCCATATGCCCGCCACGCCGCGGTATACGGCTTTGATATTGCCCGTAGCTATAATGCTTTGGTAGGCTTGGTTCATATTATTGAACCCGCCATTATACCGCCAAGCCCTGCCGATAATTTTGCAGGGATAGCTATGGATGGTACATTGGGTGTACAGGAAGCTGAACTGGCCGAAATACAAGCCAACCAATCAGATCTGATCATTGAGCGCACTATAAAGGAACTTGGGGAGGGCCTTCAAATAACCACATTTAAGCAATTTGGTTCAAGAGCCGACGGTATAATAGATTGCAGTAAAGAATTTAAAGCCGATCTGATCGTTTTAGGCACTCATAAGCGTTCAGGCTTTGACAGGCTAATAGCGGGCAGCGTAGCCGAAGAAGTAGTACGCCACTCCACCGTACCCGTAATGGTGGTGCCGTTTGTGGAGGAGGTCTGAGCTTTAGGTAGCGGTTAGGTTTTAAGTGATACGTTTTACGTAATACGTTTTTGTTTACAATACCAGAACGTACCACGTAAAACGTATCACGTACAACATACTAATATAGCAACCTGAACTTTATGGTATGCTCAATCGCTTTTAGCTCGTTAAGTACCTGCGGGTCATAGCCGGTATTCACATCAGTAATTACATAACCTATTTGCGGGTTGGTAACCAAAAACTCTCCAACTATGTTGATGTTGTGGCGGGCAAATACCTCGTTTATTTTGGCCAATATACCCGGTACGTTTTTGTGGATGTGTATTAAACGGTGGGCATTGCTTACACGCGGTGGCTGCAAATCGGGGAAATTACAGCTGGTATGTGTTTTACCCTCGTTCATGAAAGCCATTACCCGGCGTGGTATAAAATCGTTATTGTGCGGGTTGTGCTTAGGGTCGTCAAATATAATGATGCCGCTTTCGGTAGCGGTATCGGCCAGCTTGCGGTTGCATTTACCAAAAACGCCCATTACCTTAAGCCGGCCTGCATTTTGAATCTGCTCGGGATTTGGCTGATTAGCTTCATCGCAGAATAAAACACCTGCTTCTTCCAGGTACTTTTCTTCAATGCTTTCGCGGTGGCGTATGTTGTAGCCTTCCTTTTTCATCTGTGCCAGCGCGTCTTCGTCCACATTACCCACAACCAGGCATTTGATGCGGTTTTTAGGGTATGATATAGCGCGGGGTAGTTTATTCAGGTATAAAAACTCGTCGAAGCTTGGAGTAATATGATCGGCCTTTTCGGCAACAGATTTACGTTCGATGTTTTCAGTAAAGGCGAAGAACTTTTTGATCATGCCTGATTCCTTTAGCTGGAAATCAGAGTAGCCATCGCCAATGCCGTATATATCGCCGGGTAGCTGCAGCTCTTTCAGCAGTTTTACCTTACCGCCTTCTTGCGAAAGCGGGTTCTCCCTGTCGTACCCAATGATCTTGCCATCTTCGTCAAACACAAAGGTATTGGCATAAATATTTTCCTTTTTAATATGGTATTCGGTTACCACGGGGGTAATAAACTCCTTAAAACCGCCAGATACGATGAGTACCTCATCCTGGTGATTTTTAAAGAAGATAGTGTTGCGTGAGAACGAGGTAGATACCTTTTTCTTCAGAAAAGAGATCAGCTGCTTTAAATGATCGCGATCGGCTTCCAATAGCTTAACGCGGTTTTCCAGACTTTGGGTGAACGACAAACGGCCTTCCATCGAGGCATTGGTCAAATCTTCAATCTGTTTGTAAATAGCCTCGCGGTTGGGGTGGTTTTTGAGAGAAATGCGGGCCAGTTCGTCAAGGGCCTCTACCTGTGTAAACGTGCTGTCGAAATCAATAA
>NZ_JBCECK010000064.1:0-29919 GCF_039207105.1 Mucilaginibacter sp. | reverse complement strand
ACGCTACCTTGTTCACATCATTTTCTAACAAAAAACGCCCCACTACTACCAAGCGGAGCGCATCATAAGTATCAGAATGGCTACTTTCAAAGGCTTTCTGAGATAAAAATAACAGCAAGTTATCCTGTAATCTTTTACGTAAAGCATGGTATGCATCGTTATTTTTTTCGGACTTATAAAGCTTCTTTAAACCATTTATATCGTCAGTTTCTATCAATTCAAGTAATTGCAGATTTTTCACATCAGATCTTTTGTTTTTCCGCTGTAAAAATTGCCTGAAAAGCCTTTTTTCTGGACTATTAAGTAGATTGATCAACTCAGAGAGTGAATCCATATAAATATATTAATGTGCGTAAAAGTACAATAATTGAAAAATCATATCGTCAGTAATTTCATTATTCTACTTTTTTTAGGTCTATACTGTAACCGACATTTGCTTCCATATTAATTACTAAAACAGAAATTATTAAAACAAATAAATATGGAACCGCTACAACAAAGAACAGAAGAAAATTCATCCATTATAAAACATGGTGATAAAGTTAAAAACCCGTTTAAACCGACTGCCGCATTTATAGGGGCATCCTGGTTTGCCTTATTGACAGGAACAACGGGATACTGCATAGGCTTATGGAATGCAAACATGGCTTTGAATGAAAAAGGTTATTATTTCACCATTTTATTATTTGGCTTATTCGCAGTGATCTCCTTACAAAAAAGCGTTAGGGACAGGTCTGAAGGACTTGCAGTTACGGATCTTTACTACGGCCTTAGCTGGTTTGCCACTATTGCTGCAATGATCCTGTTGACAATTGGTCTTTGGAATGCAGATCTGGCCAGAAGCGAGAAAGGTTTTTACGCTATGGCATTCTGCCTAAGTATATTTTCGGCCATTGCTGTACAAAAGAATACCCGCGACGCAAAAATGTTTGAAGATAAAGAGTCGTAACGTAGCGGTTGCCCCTGCAGTTCCTTGCCTGGCAGGCCTGCAGGGTTTTTATTTACCTATCTGCTATTTTCTAAAGACTCTATATCAAGGGTTTAAATACACAGCCAGATATTCCATCAACTCAAAACGGAGCTGGTTGGTCTTTCCGCAACCGTATCACCGTACGATTAACATAAGGAAATAATGCGATTATGATGAGGGTCATAACAATTAAACCTGTAATAAGCACATAATAGTCCATTGCCGACCGCACCTGTGCCTGCAAGCCAATTTGCTTTACTAATAGTCGGGTTGCCGCGGCCGGGGCCTGGTGTTTGGAGAGACCGTGACCAACAAGTGCTTTGCTCTGCCTTAGAAGCGTTTGTTTAAACAAAGGGTTATTCCCCGACAAACGATCCATAAAGGCATTAAAGTGAGTACTTCTTTTCAGCAGATCGTAGTAATTGATCAGTGCTATGCTGGAAATAAAGCCACTACAGCGCACAAACAGGCAAATACCCGCCGCTGTATCACCCAAACTGACAGGTACCGAGGATATCATAAAAATGATGCAGGGCACTATCAGCAAACCAACGCCAAGGCCATGCAGAAAAATAGGCACGAAATAATTATCCGCGTTACCTTGCTTGCTAAACAGAAAAAACATCCACACATGAAAAACCAACAGACTCAAAAAACCATAAATCCAGATGAGGCGTATAGGCCTGTTTTGTAAAAGATATACGCAGGAGGTAATGACTCCAAAAGCAATCCCCCCTATATTAAACAAGTTGATATAGGATAGATGCCGCGGATCAAAACCAAGGATTGCCGTAAAATAGGCAGAAGAAAAGTTTAGCGTAAAGCGGCACAGGTACAAAATGAACAACACTCCCCCTCCCAATATAAAATTACGGTAACGAAATACATCCGGAACAAAATATGGGCGTTTCATAAAAAACTGCCGGATCCAAAAAAGCACCAGAAAAAACACCATTAATGCAACAGCTATGCAAATTTGCCTGTCTTCAAACCAATAGCGTTCCTGACCATAAACCATCACATAGCCAAACAGTGATAAAAAACTTCCGTAAAATAAAAAGCTCTCCCAATCAAGCAGATATAATGGAAATTTAATATTCAGCCTCACATTATTCATAGATATGGCCAACAAAAATAACCCGGGCAGATAAGAAATTATAGCGCCACGGAAAACCGTATTGAAGCCAGTGGCATCTAACATATCAGCGGTAATAAAATTATTAAAAGGTATAATGCAAACCAGCATACCAAAAAATACAGAGTAAGCTATGGCGCGGGCACGCTGGCTGTGCAACCTGTTAAAAATTAGTGCTAAGGCCAAATTAGCTGTGCTGGTAAACATCATTCCCTGAATAAACCGAAATATCAGCAAGATCAGCAGGCTATGCGTTTCGTAACAAATAAAGGAGGTTAGCAACTGTATGAGTGTAAAAATAAAAAAGTACTCCTTTGTTGCCAGATACCTGAAAAACCGCTTTTCGAGCGAAAAGAAACTGGTATAGCCTACATAGAAGATCACCACCGAAAATTGGACATCGGCTGGTTCAATTCCATAGTAACCTGCAGTAACAGTCACATTTGATAATGGCAAAAAAAATAGTACAAAGCTGGGTAGCAGTACCACAAACATGGTTACCCGTACCAGCCATGCCGGTACCCAGCTTTTAAATAATGGGATTAATGCCGGCATTATCGTGCTATGGCTACATTTACGTTCATACCCGCTTTTAACGGCTCTATCACTTCTTTGCTTTCAACCAATTTGATGCGTACCGGAACCCGCTGAACGATCTTAACATAGTTACCTGTAGAATTATCGGGCGGTATCAGCGAAAAACTTGAACCCGTAGCAGGCGAGAGTGAAATGATCTTCCCCTTAAATTTTTTCCCAGGGAAGGCATCTGCCTCTATTTCGGCAGTTTGGCCGATGTGCATAATGCTTACCTGTGTTTCCTTGTAGTTGGCAACCACCCACTTATCCGATTCCTGATTGATGATATATGCCAGTATCTGCCCGGCATCGATCATTTGCCCCTGCTCTATAGTTCTGCGGCCAACACGGCAGTTATATGGCGCGGTAATGGCTGTGTAGGAAATATCAAGCTTATTGCGTTCTATCAACGCCTGCAGCCTTTTGATCTCAGCTTGAGTTACTTCCTGCTGCGCCTGTACATCATTAACCTTTAGTAATGAGGTTTTGTAATTACTCTGCGCAGATTGTAGTTCGGCTGTTGATACATCCAAGCCAGCCTTCACATTTTCCAGCTGTTGCTTAGTAGCTGATTCTTCTTTAAAAAGATTTTGATAGCGCTCATATTCCTGCTGTTGCTTTAGCTGCCTTGCACGGGCAGCTGCAATGGATGGAGCCGCCGCGCTTGCCGCCAAAGCAAGCGTTTGCTGGTTACTTTTTAAAACATTCAACTGCGCTTTTGCATTCAGCAAAGCCGCTTCTGTTTGTTTTAGTTGCAAACTTGATTCCCGGTTGTCAATAACCAAAAGGGTATCACCTTTTTTAAGCTCCTGGTTTTCCTCAAAATTAACCTTTACAATAAAACCTCCGGCCCTTGATATAACCGGGTTAATATACTCCTGAACCTGCGCGTCGTTCGTTTCCTCATAATTGAAATTCTCCCATAGCAACCGGATGCCCCAGATGATAATGATAAATGCGGCAATGCCGGCTATCCATGCGGTGATACGAGTAATCAGCTGATCGGTAACGGTGTATTTGTTTTTTGGTTTCATTGTTGGTTAAAGACGACCTATAGTGTTTTGTAATTGATAGTATTGAAGATGAGCGGTAACCTGAGCCGCTGCCAGATCAAAGCGGGCTTGCAACAGCTGAACATCAGCGTCAAGCAGATCGGTAATAAGCGAAGTTTGATTAAAATAAGTGTTACGAACAATCCGGTAATTTTCAACCGCCCTAACCACATCAGTTTTGGCAACATCTACCTTAGTTGTGGCCTCCTGGTAACGCAAAAATGCTTCATTAACCCGCTGGCGTATCTTATCCTGTACATCCGCTGTTTCTACCTGCTTTTGCCAGTGTTCCAGCTTGGCGGTTTTTACCTTATGTCTGTTGGTGTAAAATGATGATATGGGAAAAGAAATCTTAACACCGGTTATCCCTAATGAATACAGATCGGCGGCATATGGGTAAAGAAAATTTTCCGGGTAGGCGTAGGCAAAGCTACTGTAAATGCCTGCTTTAACTGATGAGTTTGCACGTACATCCTTAAGTTTCAAATCGCTTAAACCTGTTTCCTGTTTCGCTATCCTGTATTCGTAGGCTTCGCTACTTGCCTCTGCCAGGTATTCGGGATAAGTTTTCATGGGCAACTGATCCACATTCAGGCTATCTGCCGGGATGATGGTTTGTTCATCGGCCTCCCCCATCATGATATTCAGCTTTTGAGCGGCTATCTTAATATCGTTCTCTATTTGCAGCAGGGTTACACGCTGGCGCGATAATTTAAGCTCGATACGTAACATATCACTTTTCAGGATCACTCCTTCTTTCAAAAGCACTTTTACTTTCTTTAATTGCTTTTCCTGATCGGCGATATCATTGATCATCAATGCCCGGAAGACGTAACTTTTAGATAAGTCGAGGTAATATACTGCTGCCAGTAAGCGCAGATTAGCAGCTGTTTGCTTTTGCTGCACATCCGTCAGTTGCAGCATAATTTTCCGTTCTGCAATTTTGATATTGGTTTTACCGCCGTTGTAAATATTAAAATAGGCATCGGCCCCTACCTTGTATCGTGTATGTACAATGGCATGTTGAGAGGGGCTATTAAATAAGCCGTTTTCATAAATAGGTAGATTAGTGGTTTCTTCCAGGTATCCCGCCAGATTGATCTCCGGTAAACGTTCCGCTCGCGCGTCAAGGATATTTTCTTTAGATTGATTAACCTGTATTTGTTTGATCAGGTTAGTTTTATCCTTACTATCTACATGTTGCCAAACTTCATGGAGCGATAAGGACTGCCCTTGTAACGTAAAGTAACTCAGGCTAAAAAATACGATCAGGGGAATTATAAGTGCGTGCCGTTGCATAATTATTGGCGGCAAAAGTATTCAGGCAGTCAAAATTTCGTTTTCACTTATCGGCCAAAGATTTGATGATTCCGGCCAAATCAAAAAAATACTTTAATTTTACAAATTAAATACCCCCCATGAGCCTCATTGCATCATTACCCCTTATTGAAGATTTCCCTGATGCTATTTTCGTTAACCACGAAACGTTTGAAAAATATATTCCCCAGCATCGTCACTCTAAAGGACAGTTCTCCTATGTAGAAGGGGGTGTTGCCTACATTACCATCGATGCTAAAACTTATGTTGTTCCGGCCCGTCATTATCTTTGGGTTCCGGCCGGGATAGATCACGCGCTTACCATCGGTAGTTCGGCTACAGTACTCCGTTCCATATTTTTCTTTGCTCAAAATGATGAACATCATCCTTTTTACCGGGAAATAGGTATCTACCCTATTAATGAACTGCTTATTCAAATGATCAAATATTCAGAGAAATGGGATGACCATGTACAGCCTCAGGATGATGGCTTTGAATTTTTAAAGTCGATCAAAAAAGTACTGCCCGAGGTCAGCAGCAAACAACTCTCCATGGCGCTGCCTATCACCAATAATGAGCGAATGAAAGAGATCATCGCATTTATGGCCGATAACCTTTCTGATACCCTGCTACTCAACTCAACCGGAAAACGTTTTGGGTTAAGTCAGCGTTCATTTTCCCGCTTGTTCCAAACCAGCCTCGGCATTTCATTTCTGCAATACCTCAAAATGCTCCGGATAGTTAAATCCCTCGAACTCATCCTCCAAACCGATCTTTCCCTAAGCGAAATAGCTTACCAGGTTGGTTATAACAGCCTTTCGGCGTTCAGCAATACCTTTCAACAGATCACCAATGCCAGGCCATCGGCATTCATGACCTACAGATCAGGCTCCTGATCAACAGGATCTTATCTTTTAATAACCTATAAAAAAATTCATGAAAAATTTGCGTAGTTAAATAGCTACATATATATATTTGTAGTCAAATAGCTACACAATGAATTTACGACGAGATGTATTCCAGGCCATAGCCGACCCAACCCGCAGGGCCATATTATTGTTATTAGCTTCGCAAACCATGACGGCCGGCGCCATAGCCGCCAACTTTGATACCGCCCGGCCAACAGTTTCAAAACATTTACAAATACTTACCGAATGCGAATTGCTTAAACAGGAGCAAAACGGCAGGGAAATAAACTATCATATTAACGCGAAAAAAATGAAAGAAGTAGCCGACTTTATTGAACCGTTCCGCCAGATGTGGGACGACAGATTTAATAAATTAGAAAGCATCATGAAAAAATATAAAAGCAAATAATATGGAACTAAAAACCAAGATCAATGCCGAACCAGGCAAGCAGGATTTAACTATTACCCGGGAATTTGATTTGCCGGTAGACTTACTTTTCAGAGCCTATGCCGAGCCCGAAATTGTGGAGCAATGGATGGGAACCAAAGTGCTGAAGCTTGAAAACAAACAACATGGTGGTTACCAGTTTGAAACATCAGATGCCAAAGGCAACGTGGTGTTTAGGGGTAATGGAACAATTCACGAATTTAATCCTAACCAAAAGATCACCAGAACATTTGAAATGGAAAACAGCCCTTTTGGTGTTCAGCTGGAATTTCTGGAATTTGAAAAACTGACCGACGATACCAGCAAATTGGTTATCCATAGCGTGTACCGGTCTGCCGCGCTCCGCGACCAGATGCTGGCCTTACCCTTTGCACAAGGCATTAGCATGGCGCATAACCGTTTACAGGATGTTGCAGGTAAACTAAAATAACTTATCATGAAAAAGAGAGATAAAATTATTTACTGGATAGCCACCATCTGGCTGGCACTGGGCATGGTATCAACCGCGGTAGTACAATTGTTAAAAATGAAAGATGGACAAGGAGGGGCGGATAGCATTACACATTTAGGCTACCCCATTTATCTTTTAACAATTTTGGGTGTTTTGAAAATGTTGGGAGTTATAACCATATTGATCCCGAAAATGCCAGTACTAAAAGAATGGACTTATGCAGGTTTCTTCTTTGTAATGTTGGGAGCCATATTTTCGCACATTGCCGTAGGCGATGGTATCAGTAAAATATTTCCGTCGTTATTACTACTCATCCTGACTATGGCATCCTGGTACTGGAGGCCTGCGGATAGAAAAATAAATCAATTAACTTTAGTAAATGAATAGCATTAGTATGAAGAAATATCAAACCGAAATTAGCGGACATTTAGACATTTTTGTTGCTGATCATGAAGATGAGTTTGAGGGCGAAAAAACAAAATGGCAAGACGTACTAATTCATGGTGACACCGAAGGTCTGAAATCCTTTGCAGCTCTTTTAATAAGCATAGCAGATTTAAATCAAGATGATATAAAAGACCTTCCGATTGGAGCGAGAGAGCATATACATTTACAACCAGGTTTTGATATCAGTAAAAGTTCAGTGGAGGTGATTGTAGGCAGAATTGATGCAAAAGGCACGGGAACTTTTTACGATCGATATGTAGAAAAAGAATTATAGTCAGTACTTTCAAACACAAGATATGAGCAACAAAAAACAACTATCGCCCGAACAAGGCGTAACGCTATTACAAACACTGAAAACACGTTTTGAAAAGAACATGGGGCGTCATCCTGGTATGGAATGGGCCAGTATACAAGCAAGATTGGAAGCTAAGCCAGAAAAACTATGGTCGTTACAGGAAATGGAAACAACCGAAGGTGAACCGGATGTTGTTGACCATGATAAAGCAACAGGGGAGTATATTTTTTATGATTGCTCGGCCGAAAGCCCTAAAGGGCGCAGAAGCCTTTGCTTTGACCGCGAGGCCCTGAATGCCCGAAAAGAACATAAGCCTGCCAACAGTGCTGTTGATATGGCTGCTGATATGGACATCGAGCTTTTAACCGAACAGCAATACCGTAACTTGCAGCAACTGGGAAAATTTGATTTAAAAACCTCCAGCTGGGTAAAAACTCCCGCCAATATCCGAAAACTTGGAGGCGCTATCTTTTGTGATCGCCGGTACGATACTATATTTGTTTATCATAACGGGGCAGACTCTTACTATGCTGCCAGAGGGTTCCGTGGCTTGTTAAAAGTTTAATTTTATAAGCAATTTAAAAGCAATACTATGAATGAGATGAACCCAAAAGTTGATTTTTATTTTAACACGGCCGAAAAGTGGCAGGATGAAATAGAGCGGCTAAGAACAATCATTCTGGATTGCGGTCTTACTGAGGAATTAAAATGGGGCTGCCCTTGTTATACTTTTGAGGGTAACAACGTTGTTTTAATACATGTTTTTAAGGAGTATTGCGCGGTGCTGTTTTTTAAAGGCGCTTTGCTAAATAATGTCAACGGTATCTTGATCCAACAAAGCGAAAATGTGCAGGCCGCACGACAAGCCCGTTTCACTAATGCAGTGCAGGTAATTGAACATGAAGCTATCCTGAAAGCCCATATTCTGGAAGCTATTGAGGTAGAAAAAGCCGGACTAAAAGTAAATTTAAAAAGCACTGCTGATTATGAGGTGCCCGAAGAGTTTCAAAGCAAATTAGATCGGATACCAGCCCTAAAAACAGCCTTTGAAGCATTAACTCCCGGAAGGCAACGGGCATACCTCTTCCACTTTTCAAAACCCAAGCAATCCAAAACCCGCGAACAAAGGGTTGAAAACTGTATACCGCAAATTTTGAATGGTAAGGGATTAAATGATGAATAATGAATAGTTACCGATCAAACTTAAATCCCTATTTTCAGTCTCTCCCGCCTGTTTTGCCAGCGAAGTTCATAATTATTTAACACATTGATTATTAGGAATATATTTCAGGATTGATTAGCTTTAATAATATACACCTTAAACTTATCAAATTCCTGACCCTATGCCAATTGAAGAAGAATTTCAGGTTAGCGGCACCAATGACAAAGCCTTATTTACCTTAAAACTACACCGCGGCGAAGGCATGCTTCTGATAGCCATGAACTGGAAAACCGGCGAACCATCATTGGATTTTGTTGGCTTTGCCATAGAATATCAAGAACCTGGTGGCGACAAATTTTACGCTTTGAAAAACCGCTTGTCATTCCCCGGCAACACGGGCATGAATGCCAATCTTAAACTATCTACCCGGTTATCCCCCATACAAAAATTCCGTTGGGTGCATTTCCCGCGTAACGCAGAAATGACCGGCGAATTTATTTATCGCGTTACTCCGGTATTTATGAATACGCTTGGCGAGCTCAGCTATGGCGATTACCAGGAAGCCGCTATCGTACTGCAGCGCGAAACCTATCCGGGAATGCTCAACGTATCGTTTACACGCGGTTTTGTAGCTTCACAGGCATTTGTTGACAATTACGAACAATACGGCCCCATTAGCACCCTGCTGCCATCAAAAGCTAAACTGGGCCTCACTTTTAAACCAACTCATCCAAAAACCGCTGAGGCGCTAACCTGGATGGGCTTTGAGGCTCGTAGCACCCTCATCGAGGTGCTTACCAAAGCCGTTAATGACCCTAAGGCTAAGGTAGATGTAGTAGCCTATGATCTAAACGTACCAGACATCGTTGATCTGCTGGAGGCATTAGGCAAAAAACTGCGCCTGATCATCGATAATGATGGCGCACATGGTAAAAAAGACTCGGCTGAGCAACAAGCTGAAGACCGGTTAAAAGTTAGCGCTCTGGAAGTTAAAAGGCAACACATGGGGCAACTACAACACAACAAAACCATTATTGTGGATAGCCCCACCCTTAAACTGGTAGCTTGCGGCTCCACTAATTTTGCCTGGCGAGGCTTTTATGTACAAAACAACAATGCTATTATACTCACAGGCAAAACACCTGTAAAGCTTTTTCAGGCGGCCTTTAACCAATATTGGGCAAGTGACAAGGCAGCTGATTTTGGCGCTACAACCGCGGCCCAATGGCAGCCGCTTGAGCTAAAAGGCATAGATGCCCGTATAACCTTTTCCCCTCATGCTGCCAGCAACGCGGCATTGGATAGCATTGGTGCGGATATAGCCACTACCAAATCGAGTTTGTTTTACTCTATGGCATTTTTGTCGCAGATCACCGGACCGGTACGCAAGGCGCTTACTGATGTTACCCTGAACGAACATATTTTTGTTTATGGCATATCTGATAAAAAAGCCGGAGGGTTTGATCTCTTAACTCCCGATGGCAATTTCGCGCCGGTAAGTCCTGGCGCTTTGAGTAAGGATGTGCCCGAACCGTTCAAATCTGAACCTACCGGCGGCGGCGGTACCCGCATGCACCATAAATTTGTAGTAATTGATTTTAACCTGCCAACCGCCCGGGTTTACATGGGCTCATACAATTTTTCGCCTACTGCTGATAATAAAAATGGTGAGAACCTATTGTTGATCAAGAATCGCAAAATTGCCGTATCCTATATGATCGAGGCGCTGCGCATTTTTGATCATTACGAGTTCAGGGTAGCACAAAAAGATGCCAAAAAAGCACGCAAAAAGCTAAATCTGCAGCCCGCTCCTAAAAAAACAGGTGAGCTGCCCTGGTGGAAAGAAGATTATACCGACCCTATCAAAATCAAGGACAGGCTACTATTTGCATAGGCTTTTACAGAAACTCACAATAAAGAGCCATTTGCATTTTTAAACACTAAGCAAATGACTCTTTATTGTATTTACTTCTATACTCTAACGGTGATAGTCCGGTGATTTTCCGGAACAGTTCCCGAAATGCCTTTACATCAGCATAGCCCACTTCGTACATGGCCTCATTAATAGTTTTACGGCTGGTTTCAAATATCCTCTTTGCCGATTCTATTTTTACCCGCTGTAGGTATTCCAATGGAGTGTTCCCCGTAGCCTTAATAAACCTCCGGTCAAAATGCCTCCGGCCAACCGCAAACCTCGACGACAAATGTTCCACAGATATTTTTTCATTCAAATTATCTTCCATATACAGTTGCGCTTCTTTCACCATTTCATCGCCATGAAGCTTCTGTCCCTTAAATATGATAAATTCCGATTGACTTTGCCTGTCCATCTCGATCTGAAAAACTTTGGAGCAGTAAATGGCTGTTTGCCTGTCGTAATATTTCTCAACCAGATAAATCAGCAAATTCAAGAACGAGTAAGCGCCACCGTTGGTGTATATCCCGCCCTCATCGGTAATGAGCTTATCGGGTTGTAAATTCACTTCCGGGAACATTTTTCTGAACACATCAGCCACCGCCCAATGGGTTGAGCAGGTTTTACCATTCAATAAACCTGTTGACGCCAGCAAAAACGCTCCTGTACAAACGCTGGCTATTTCGGCGCCTTTTTTATTCTGCTCTGCAACCCAGGTTACCAATTCACTATTACCTTTTAAAGCGCTTTCATAGTTATGATTTAAGGATGGGATAATGATCAGATCGGTTTTCGTAATAGCCGATATATGGGTGTGCGGCTTTACGGTAAACAAGCCATCGTAAAACTCCACCTCCTTTGAAATGCCGGCCAATTCAATTTTAAATAATTCATTATGTCCGCTTGCTTTCCAATATTCGTTGGCCCTTGTCAGTATTTTATATGAACCTACAATACTGCTTAAGTTATTTGGCCCATCCGGAACGAGTATGGTGAGATGTTTCATGACTGAATTTTTTATAGTAAAGATAAAGTTTGCCGTTGTCCAAATCAACCCGTCACAAAGTCCATTTCACACCCTATCAATTGTTAATAAGGATGTTAACTTTATACTACCATTACAAACTTATAATTCAATAACAATTAAAGCTATGAAAAATCAGGATTTTACCGTTACCATTTTAGTAAGCCAAAGCCCCAAACAGGCATTAGATACTATCACCAATCTTCGCGGATGGTGGTCTGAAGAAATTCAGGGAGATACAGAAAAGCTAAACAATGAATTTATTTATCATTTCCAGGACGTTCATTACTGTAAGATGAAAATGATTGAGCTGGTTCCGGATCAAAGGGTGGTTTGGCTGGTGTTGGATAACTACTTCAAATTTACTGATGACCAAAACGAGTGGGTAAATACAAAGGTAATTTTTGATATTTCTGCAAAAAACGGCCAAACCGAGATCAAATTCACACATGAAGGCCTGGTTCCTGATCACGAATGCTATAACATATGCCACGATGCCTGGACAGGCTATATCACCGATAGTTTATATAATCTGATAACTACCGGTAAAGGAAAACCTAACAACAAAGAAGACGAAACCTTCAACGTCCAACTGGCTGAAAAATGGAAAAAGGAGAAACAGGGAGTGTAAATAACCATAAAATATCAAATCCCTTTTGATTTGATTAAAAGGGATTTGATAAATCTTAACCGGCTAATTCATTGTTTCGATAGCGCTAATGATATTAAACAAAGCTTCATTAACAGGGGTCGGCACATCAAACTTTTTACCCAGTTCAATAACCTGCCCGGCAAAAATACCCAGTTCACTTTTGCGTCCTGCCTCAATATCCTGCAGCATGGAGGTTTTACCTGCCGGGTTAAGCCCTTTTACAATCCCCAGAAAACCATCAATATCTGTTTGATCTACTCCAACGCCTGCTTTTTTGCCAATTGATAAAACCTCATTAGCAGCGGTTATCATCAATTTGCGTGCTTCTTCATTTTGCTGAAACACACCATAAGGTGCCTTAAGCACTGCCGAAGCTTGATTGATGCCTACATTCATCATAAACTTGGCCCACAAGGCTCTTTGCATATCCGCAGGGATCTTAAAAGGAATGTCGGCTTTTTCAAACAGTGTTTTTACAGCCGTAACCCGTTCCGAATAAACCTCATTACGCTTTTCCCCGAAATATATCCAGCCCGGAAATTTGTAATTAACGGTATTACCCATGCGCACCGCATCCATTCCTACTCCGTAGGCATATAACAAGTGTTCCATACCTATTTCTGCACCTATGATCTCTTCACTGGAAATGCCGTTTAACAGCGATATTACAACAGTATCCTGACCAACAAAGGGTTTAATATCCTGAATAGCGCTGCTAAGCTGATGCGATTTTACCGCTATGATGATCAGATCTGCAGGTGCAGGTACCTCATCATCTGATGATACATAAGTAAAATCGTAACGTTTGCCATTCACTATTATGCCATCCTGTTTAAATGCCGTTATCCGGTTAGCGTCAGCTATAATTTTTACAGATGCCGGATCCATATCATATAAACGGGCCGCGTATAAACTACCCAAAGCCCCCAACCCTAAAATATATACTGTAGCAATTTGTCCGTTTTTCATAGGCTTCAAAAATAGAATTATTAAAAATTCTGATTATCGGGGTAATGTAATTTGTCCTCTTTTAAAACATCCGGCTATCAGCTTATTTACTTAGATTTATAAGGTTGTCTGTTGATGTAAAACCTAATCCAATCAGCAAAAATGCAAGCTACTAACATTAATCAGGTTATTGACGCGTTGGAGGCCATCATTGCCGAAAGCATCAATACTAATAGCCGTGCAGGCTACTTCGCGGCCTTGTACTATAAAGTAACGGCAAGCGTGAGAGATGGCATTGCCAAAGGCCAGTTTGAGAACGGCCCCCGTATGGAAAAATTTGATGTACTGTTTGCCAACCGTTACCTTGATGCCTACACCGCATGGAAAAACAAACAACCACTCACCGGCTCCTGGCGTGCCGCTTTTGAAGTAACCGAAAAATCATCGGCATTGGTCTTGCAACAATTATTGCTGGGGATGAACGCGCACATTAACCTTGACCTCGGAATTGCCGCAGTTGAGGTATCCGGCGGTAATATGGATGGGGTTGAAAAAGATTTTGATGCCATTAACACCATCATATCGGCATTAACTTACGAGGTGATCAATGAAATCACCCGGGTATCGCCATTGTTATCCTTACTGGGGTTACACTCCTCCAACTACTCCATATTGATCCAGTTCAGCATAGGCAATGCCCGCGATGGTGCATGGTGCTTTGCTGAAGATCTGCTTAAAAAACAAAACACAAACGCTTATGCCGATTTTATTAACACCCGTGATAAAACCATTACCCAGCTGGCACAAGGCCTTGCACATGCCACCGGTATTATGCGGCTTACCCTCTGGATAATTCATGTTTTTGAGTGGAAAAAGCCTGCCCGAATTATTAAGGAATTACACGAATATCAAAAGGAAAAAATTGTGATCAACACGACAAATACCGCTCCTACCGATTAAAACGGGCCTTTTACCGTTTTGGACGTAACATTTGAACGGTTAAGCGCATCCAACAATTATAACCGGCTGATTGATAAACTGATTGTCGCAAAGCGCCCCGATAATTGTCGGATATGCCCATTTAACAATCAAAACACCGGCCGTACATTTGAATATAATATTATACAGATGAAAAACGCAAGCAACACACTCAGTCAAATACCACTACTCATCATGGCTATGATGACTACAAGCGCCATACATGCCCAAACTATTGATGCCGGGCAATACGCCAACGTAAACGGCATTAAAATGTACTATGAAGTACATGGCACTGGCAAACCACTGGTATTATTACATGGTGGTGGTTCAACCATTAAAACCAGCTTTGGCAAAATAATGCCTATTCTGGCTAAAACCCATCAGGTTATTGCCATAGAGCTACAGGCCCACGGCCATACCGGCGACAGGAATGCTCCCGTAACTTTTGCTCAGGATGCCAGCGATGTAGCGGAATTACTCAAACAACTCAATATACCTAAAGCCGATATTTTTGGTTTTAGCAACGGCGGCCAAACCGCTATTCAGCTGGCCCTTGATCACCCCAACAGAATAAATAAGCTCATCATCGCTTCGGCTTTTTACAAACGAGATGCAGCACCCGCGGCTTTCTGGGAAGGATTTAAAAATCCGCAATTCAGCAGTATGCCGCAGGTTTACAAGGATGAGTTTGCCAAAATAAACAGCGACCCGACAGCGCTTATGAACATGTTTAATAAAGATGCCCACCGCATGCTGATGTTTAAGGATTGGAGTGATGAGGAAATCAAATCGATACAAGCCCCTGCCCTGGTGGTAATTGGCGACAGGGACCTGGCCAGCCCGGAACACGCAGCACAAATGGCCCGTTTATTTCCGCATGGCAGGCTGGCCATATTACCCGGAGGCCACGGTGAATATTTTGGCGAAATGTATTTTCCGGATAAGGGGAGCAAAATACCGGAGCTATTTGCCGCCATTTTGGATGAGTTTTTAGCTGATGCTTAAAACAACATTGCATGCACTTTAATCAATTAATCAACCTTTAAAATATAGCAACATGTCATTTCAAGGATATCTAACCACTATCAAATCAAAGACAGGCAAAGGACCCGCGGATTTCAGAAAGCTGGCTGAAGAAAAAGGGTTCACCAAAAACGGCGAGCTGACACCCGCCACCAAAGCCGGCGATATTACCCAATGGCTCAAAGATGATTTTGAGCTGGGACACGGCCACGCTATGGCTATATACGCCCTGCTTAAAGGCATCAAAAATGAGGATAGCGAATAGGCATATACTTGATTCGGCTAAAGTCAGTCCTTATTACTCGGTCCCGTTGGCTAAAGCCAACGGCAATGAATAATATTCTGTATCGTTCATTTAAATGATATTGAATATTATTCATTCATGTAAGCTCTTTAAATGACACATCCTTCCCTAATATCTAAATTCATTGCCGTCCCATTTATGGGACGGATCAAATACCTACCAAGCCGGGCTTTAGCCCAATACCGCGTTTGGCCCATTTTTCAACAGTTATTGTGGTGTCGGCTTGGTTTGTCTACCTTTCGCCCCTTGTAATTTTTTTTGAAAGTACCTGCCCATGAAAGTAATCATTGCCGAAAAACCATCCGTAGCCCGGGAGATAGCCAAAGTATTTGGCGCTACCACCAAAAAAGATGGTTACATGGAGGGCAAAGGATACACTTTTACCTGGGCCTTCGGGCACCTCTTGCAGCTGGCGCCCCCCCAGGAATACGGCTTTTACGGCTGGAGCATACAAAATCTCCCCATGCTGCCGCCTAAGTTTAAGCTCAGCATCCGTAAAGTAAAAACCAAGGATGGCATTGTGGAAGACCCATCGGTAAAAAAACAGCTGGATACCATTAAAGGCCTTTTTGATGAGGCTACCGAAATTATTGTAGCAACGGATGCCGGGCGCGAGGGCGAGCTTATTTTCCGTTACATATACTATTATTTGAAATGCAAAAAGCCTTTTAAACGGCTTTGGATATCATCGCAAACAGACGAGGCTATTAAAGAAGGTTTTCGTAACCTGAAACCCGGCAGCGATTATGATACCCTGTTTAATTCGGCCCATTGCCGTTCACAGTCAGATTGGCTGGTGGGCATGAACGCTACGCAGGCGCTCAGCATATCGTCGGGCACACGCTCGATACTTTCCTTAGGCCGGGTGCAAACGCCTACCCTGGCCATGATCTGCTCGCGCTATATCGAAAATAAAAACTTTGTACCGCAGCTGTACTACCAGGTAAGCATTCAGGTGGATAAGGATGGACAGGTTTTCAAGGCTATCTCTGTTGATAGTTTTAAAAACAAAGAAGAAGCACAAACCGTGGTTGATAAGGTGGAAGATGTACCTTCCGGATTCCCGAATGGCGGCCATATTTTAAGTGTAGAGGCCAAACCGCGTAAGGAGCCGCCTCCCTTGCTGCATGATCTGAGCAGCCTGCAGCAGGAGGCCAATAAACGAAAGGGCTTCACCGCCGATCAAACCCTTACCCTGCTGCAAACCCTTTACGAAAACAAGCTGGTAACCTATCCACGTACCGGCAGTCGCTATATTGGCGACGATGTATTTGCTACCGTACCTGCGCTGATAGATAAATTTAAAGATCATCCGGATTTTGGCAAGCAAGCTACTTTTTTAACTACAGCCAAGCTTAATAAGCGCAGCGTAAATGCAAAAAAGGTAACCGATCACCACGCCATATTGCCTACCGGCGAAACACCACACCAATTATCCAACGACCTGCAGGCAGTTTACGACCTTGTTGCAGCCCGTATGCTGGAAGCTTTTCACCAGGAATGCATCAAGGAGATCACCAAGATCACGGTACAATCAGGAGCCATATTTACAGCCAGCGGAACGGTGATCAGCTCAGCTGGTTGGCGCGCGGTTTTAAATGAGCCCGACGAAGAAAAAAAGGATGAGGAAAATGCAAGCCTGCCAAAAGTACAACAGGACGAGCGCCTGCCGGTAACTGATAAAACCCTACTTGAGAAGCAAACCAAGCCAAAACCTTTATATAATGAGGCATCGCTGCTAAAGGCATTGGAAACAGCAGGAAAGGAAATAGAGGATGAGGAGCTGCGCTATGCCATGAAAGACAGTGGCCTGGGTACCCCCGCCACCCGTGCCTCAATCATAGAAACGCTGATCAAGCGGGATTATATTACCCGTGAGAAAAAGAACCTGGTACCTACCGAAACCGGACTGAATGTTTACCATGTAGTAAAAGATCAGAAAATTGCGCAGGCTGAACTTACCGGCAATTGGGAAAAGCGTTTGGAAGAAATAAGATCAGGTGCTTCAGTTAATGACTTTCAACAGGAAATAAAAACGTATACCCGCAACATTACAAATGAATTACTACAAGCCGGTAAAACTTTAATGGCGAAACGCAAAACCGAAGAAATTTTAAAGCCTTAATGCTCTAAAATTCTCACAATAATTACTAAATGGTTATTTGTTGGTAAAATTTTAGATAAAAAGTGGCTCTAACCTACCGGTCTACAGATATTTTTTTTATACTTGCGCTATCTATAAGGGCAAACGCTCTGTTTGCCAATTGTGATAAGGTTTAGGTTGAAAGTCCCCGGCGGCGAGCGCTTAGGGGACTTTCGTTTTATAGCCAAATATAATCATATGATTTAACAAATGATATTACCTTATTATTATTTTTTTTTATTATTTAATTTAAAATTTATCAATACCTAATACGCAGTAAATCAAGTACCTTTGAATAAACTATCACACAAAGGCGAATTGTAATATTATTATTACAAATGACAGCACCCATGAAATTTATAAAAAAGACATATTTTTTTTCACTGATATTCCTGCTATCGTTATCAGTTAATTCGCAGTTGCTGGCCCAGTCAAGGCTACAGCGATGGGACGACGGCGTCATGATCGATCTGCAAAACCAGCGCACGCCTGAACAAACCGGTATATTCCTGTTCCTGAGCAGAACACATCTCTATGGGGATATTGGCGTACCTGTGGGTTTACTGGCTGGGGGTATTATCGGTAATGATAAACAAATGCGGCAAAATTCCTTATACGTGGCAAGCAGCACAGTTTTAACAACCGGATTAACCTATTTAATTAAGCACATCGTAAAACGACCGCGCCCATTTGTTCAAAATATTAATATTGTGCCGGTTTACCGGGCGGGCAGTACTTCGTTTCCATCCGGGCATACTTCCAGCAGCTTTGCTACGGCAACTGCTTTATCACGTGCATACCCAAAATGGTATGTGATAGCCCCCGCGTTTTTATGGGCCGGTTCCGTAAGCTACTCGCGTATGTACCTGGGTGTACATTATCCTACAGATGTAGCGGCCGGAGCCGCATTGGGTGTAGGCTCAACCTTTATTTTGCAATCACTTAAAAAATAAGTTATTCTAAAATCAAAAGACTCGCCGTATTTCGGCGAGCCTTTTGATTTATAAGTATATTCCTGTTAATTAGCCGGTACCGTAATAGTTTTACGGGTAATGCTGTAAGCGCTGAAATAGCCCAGTACACCGCCGGTAATATTACTTTGAGGGTTTGATGGGGCGGCGTTGTTGCCATCGCCCGAGGCGCCGTTGGTTAAGCTGTAAAAGTATTTATAAACGGCTTTATCAATACATTCCATTTCAACTGTCAATTGCTTGCCAGTACGGATCTCGCGGGTTGGGGCATCATTATCATTGTTGAAATTCAAACGGCTGTTAACGGTTTGCCCATTGGTAAACTCATCCTCGTCAACAAAAATAGTTTTCTCTTTGATGTTGTCGATGTATTGTATAAAGCGATAATAGTTTTGGATGCCCGCAGGGTCTGTATATTTCACGGTAGCCAAGCGCTGTTTGGTTTTATCCTTATTGTTTGAAAACTCATCATCTACCACATAAATGCTATCCAGGGCAACCGGCTGCGGCATGGTACTTACTGATGTATAGGTTTTACCATCAAGCTTCACGGTTAAATTATAGGTGTGCCCCGGTATGCCTTTAAGGGCAAGGTTTTGATAAACTCCACTGCCTGTAGCATCAAATTGATAAACATTGCCATCACTCTCTACAGTTACCCGTGCACCGCTGATGCCTACAAAGCTGTTATCATCGGTAAAGTTTTTTGATTGGCTGATAAGTACTTTAGCGCCGCCGGTTTCGTCAGTTACGGTACCTTCTATCACGTATTGGGGTGCGCTGTTATCCAGTTTCAGGTCGATAGCTTTTTCGCAGGAACTGAACAAACCCAGCAGCAATAAGAAAGCAAAAAAACGTATAGTATGCATAGCCATTAAAATTTAAAGTTGTAAGTAATTGAGGGTACGTAGGTAAACAAAGTGGTTTTAACCGCTTCGGTCCGGTTAGGATCATCCTTGTTATCCCTGAAAAATATACGGTAGGCATTGCGGTTGCCATAAGCGTTGTACAAGCTAAAAGTAAGCTCCGAACTGTATTTCTTGGTTTTCTTTAACTGCTTGGTAGCCCCTAAATCAAGCCGGTTATAATCAGGCAATCTTGATCCGTTGCGGTTGGTGTATACATAATAGTTTACGCCATCAATCTGGTATTTACCGCTGGGATAGGTAACCGCGTCGCCGGTATAGTAAACAAAATTGGCCGATAGCGTCCACTTTTCATTCAGCTTATAAATGCCCACTAAGGCCAGGTCATGTGTTCTGTCTTGCCGGGCATTGTACCACTGGTTATTGTTAATGCCATCAATTAAACGTTCAGATTTTGATAACGTATAGCTCACCCAACCGGTTAAGCGCCCCACTTTTTTCTTGATCATAAACTCGGCGCCATAGGCTCTGCCCTTACCATACAGCAACTGCGTTTCTATTGGCTGGTTGGTGAATATATTAGCTCCGTTGCGGTAATCAACCTGGTTTTGCAGGCGTTTGTAATAAATTTCGGCAGTAAACTCATATTTATGCTCGGCCAAATCGCGGTAATAGCCTATCGAAAACTGGTCGGCCAGTTCAGGCTTGATTAGATTAGTACTGGCTACCCATTTATCTGTAGGAGAACCCGGTGTAGAATTGCTGATGAGATGCAGATTTTGAGCATTACGCGCGTAAGATGCCTTAACCGAACTGATATCATTCAGCTGGAAAGCGGCAGCCACACGCGGCTCCGGATTAACATAGGTTTTAACCACCTGGCCCGAGTTGTAATGCTTGGAGTCGGTAATATCACCATCGGCATTAACATTGTAAAAAGTACCTTCGCCCAAAACACTAAAGGCCGATAAGCGCAAGCCGTAGGTTAAACTGAAGCGGTCGGTAGCTTTCCAGGTATCGCTTATATAAGCCGCGTTATCAAAGGCGTAACGAGTTTCAAGCTTTTGAGATATAATACCCGAATTACCGGTGGCCGATATTTCGCCCGGTTTAATGGTATGATAGATGCTGTTTAAACCAAAACTCAGGGAATGATCGCCGCCGATGTCATATTGCATATCCTCCTTAAAGTTCCAATCATGGATACGAGAGGTGATGTTGTAATTATTTACATCCTGTTTCAGTTTGATCTCATAATCGTAATTGCTGTAAATGAACGACGTGTTAGAGAAAAAGCGGTTATTAAAAATATGGTTCCAGCGCAGGGTGGCTGTGGTGTTACCCCAGTTAATGCCGTTCACATTATCAACCGACAGCACATCTTTACCAAAGTACCCTGAAACATACAGGCGGTCCTTATCGCCTAAAATATAGTTGGCTTTAGCATTGATATCATAAAAATACAGCTGGCTGCGGTTGATCATGGTATCCTTTGAAAACTTCAGGAACGCGTCGGCATAAGTGCGACGGGCCGATATCAGGAATGATGATTTTCCCTTTTGAATAGGCCCTTCCACATTAAGCCTTGCCGCAATTACACCTATACCACCGCTAACGCCAAATTGCTGGTTATTACCATCGTTCATTTTAATATCTACTACCGATGACAATCTGCCGCCATACTGGGCCGGCATATCGCCTTTGTAGATATTTACATTTTTAATGGCATCAGAATTAAAGGTAGAGAAGAAACCAAGCAAGTGCGACGCATTATAAACCGTAGCCTCATCAAGCAGCAGCAAATTTTGATCGGTAGCGCCACCACGCACATAAAAGCCACCACTACCCTCTCCTGCCGATTTAATACCGGGCAGCAGTTGTATGGTTTTGATCACATCATGCTCGCCCAGCAATACAGGCACATTGTTTATTTCTTTGATGCTCAGCTTTTCAACACCCATTTGCGGGCTTTTCAAATCGCGGCCGCCCTGCGGGGTAGCGGTTATAGTAACGGTTTGCAACTCCTGCGCGTTATCCTCCAGCGCTATGTTCAGTCGTTTATCTGCCGTAAGCGAAATGGGTATAACCATAGTTTTTTGCCCAACGGCGCTAACGATCAACTGATGATCGCCGGCGGGCAGTGTTAACGAATAAAAGCCATAGCCATTGGTGCTGGTCCCCTGCGCGCCGTTAGCCACACGAACCGTAGCACCAATCATGGTTTCACCAGACTGCTTTGATGTAATTGTTCCGCTTATGGTGTACTTTCCTGTTACCGGATTTGCCGCCGGGCCGGCGCCAGACTTTTTTATTTTCATCGCGTCGTAACGGATCAGGATATCCTGGTCCAGTTCGGTAAAAACATAGGGGTAAGCGGCCAGCGCCACTTCAAGCACCTGCCGCAGGCTTTGCCCCTTAGCATTAATGGTAATTTTAACATCACTGGAAGCCACTGCCTCGTTATAGGTAAAGCGCACACCGCTGGCTGCGGTAAGCTGATCAAGCGCCTGTTTTAAAGGCACATTGTTTAAATTAATGGTAACCGTTTTATCTAAAGGCGATTGGGCGAATACCGGCTTACTGCTCACAGCGGCCATTAATACCATGCAGAAAAATATTCTTAAAAACTGTTGGAGCTTCATTAAGGGATAAATCAGGTTTGAGAACCTCGGCGGTCCGTTTTTTTTCATAAATTTAAGGAGTTTAATATTAAGCGGTCATTAGTTTTCGAAGGCAATGACCTGTAAGTAAGTTAAATGTATGCCCGGTTCCATTTGCCGAACCGGGCTTTTTTTATAGATGTATGCAGGGTGAGCTCTAAAAGTTCATAAGTTATTAGTTGTGAAAAGATAAAATTGAATGTGTTTTTATGGATGTAAGAGGTAAGTTCCATTTTGAATTTCCCAGCGCACTTCCATCACAGCGCATAATTTGTCAAGCGTATGCTCAACAGGTACAGTGGTTTGCAAACGACCATAAAATGCTTTTGCCGACAACTTTGGTGATAAGCTGATCCGGATACCATACTGAATTTCCAACTCATGAGTTACATCCTGTAAGGATGCGCCCTTGAAATCAAAAACACCCTTACGCTGATCCAAGAATTTAGCGGCATTAGGATAAGCTTCTTTTACCAGTTTGCCTGTAGCTTTTTGATAAATTGTTCGTTGGTTCGCAGTTACCATTTCGGCGGTTCTGCTGTTTTGGGATGATACACCTACCTTGCCGCTCACCACCGTAACCTCAATGGATGCAGTACGCGCGTAGGCCTGTATATCAAAACTGGTTCCTAATACTACCGTTTTTACCGCGCCTGATTGTATCACAAATGGATGATCGGCATCATGAACAACTTCAAAATAAGCCTCACCTTCAATATTTACATTACGTTGTTTGCCCCTGAATTGATCAGGGTAGCTAATAGTACTTGAAGGACTGAGCCATACCTTTGAACCATCTGCCAGGGTAAGTTGCTTATATTGTCTGGCTGTACTCGTAAACTGCACCTGCTGTACCGGATCAACAACATTTAATATAGGTTCACGGAAAAACAAACCAAGGCCGATAGCCAGTATAACAACAGCAGCGGCGGCAAGACTACGCCATAATGGGAATATTTTTGCTGAGCGGGCAGGCTGCTCGTCTATTTGCTCATTGATACGGTTTAAAATAGAGGCGCCAATCTGCTCTTTATTGGTATGGCGACTATTGGTTATCAGCAGCTCTTCGTCATTAAAATCAGCATACCACTCCTCAAACCTCAACTTTTCATCGGGTGTAAGTGTACCTGCCAGCCATTTATGGGCAAGTTCATCGGGGTTAAAGCTTTTATTGTTCATACCTGCTTTGGGTGTCTGTTTAGTATATAGTCAACCAATGCACCCTTTACCCTTAGTGGTAAATGAAAAATATTTTAATTATTGTTAGATAGCAAAGATAATTTACAACTATCAAGCTATCGTTACAACTGGCCAAGCCCCTAACCAATCTTTTTATAAAGAATAAACTTTAAAATATCATGAATGAAAAAAAATTAAATTACTCGCTTCTTAAACTTTTTACCGGATTGGCCATAGCGGCTTTTATAGCATGCGAGCTAACGGTAAACATCGCAAATGCAATAGCTGTTGAACCGGCAATAACAAAAGCCCAAGCATTGATCTGTATCCTGTAACTGAATGCCATTAGCCATTTATTCATCATATACCAGGCTACAGGAGAAGCAATCAGAATAGATATGACCACAAGTATTAAAAAATCGCCGGTTAGTAATTTCGTAATACCCGGTACGCTGGCACCAAGTACCTTACGGATACCAATCTCTTTTGTTCTTTGCTCTGCAATAAATGCCGCCAACCCGAATAACCCTAAACAAGCTACAAATATGGCCAGTAATGAAAATACAGTTACCGTTTTTGCCATATGTTCTTCAGATACATATAAGCTTTGTATATGATTGTCTAAAAATTCATAGTCAAAACTTGTGTCAGGCATATCGGTCTTGAAAGCCCCCTGCACATGTTGCATAAAACGGGTAAGGTTTACTGCATTATACCGGATCAGTAAGATTTTCTTTGATTCAGGTGCCTTATTCATTTCATAATAAATATAGCCGCCTATCTCATTTTTAAGCGATTGATAGTTAAAATCTTTAACCACGCCAGTAACAATAGATTTGCCCATCATCTCATTGCTGATGCTTTTTCCGACAGCATCCTCCGGCGACTTAAAGCCAAGGTATTTTGATACCGCTTCATTTATTAATACATAGCAATTGGTGTCGTTGTGTGCCAAAACCTGCGGCAATGAACTGCCCGCCAATAGTTGCAGCTGCATAGTTTTAACAATTGTACCATCCGTATGGCATGTTTTTACCGTCATACCTTCTTTATCTGTCGATAACCTCTTTATACTTCTCCCGCTTTCCATATCTCCGGGAATGGATTGAACTGCCGAGACGCTTTCAACCCCGATTATACTACGCAAATCATTGATGATGGCCGCCATCTGATTATTTTGTGCCGACGCAATATTAACCGCAACAACACCTTTAGGATTATAGCCCAGATCCTTGTTCCTGATATAATGGATCTGTTGAAGGATCACCATAACGGCGACAATCAGAACGATAGAAGATGCAAATTGAAATACTACCAGTGACCGGCGGATAAAATCGGCAACAGAATGTTTTAATTTCAGTTTATTCATTAAAACCAATGGCGAAATCCGGGACATGGAGAATGCCGGATAACTGCCTGCAATAATGGTTACAAACAGCCATGTTATTAACAGGCTTAATAAAATTGGAACAGCAAAAAATGCCGATACATTTAATTCAATACCGGTAATATTTTGAAATACCGTCCGTAATATCAAAGCCAGAACATAGCCAATAACAATTGCTATCAATGATAACAAAGCAGTTTCGGCATAAAAAAGCGCAAGCAAATGGTGCCTGTCAGCACCCAGCACTTTGTTAACACCTACGCCTTTTGCACGTTTTTGTGAACGGGCGGTAGCCAGGTTCATATAGTTGATGCAGGCAATAAGCAGAACCAGAAATGACAGGAACATCAGTGCCTTAACCGTCCTGATATTACCCATCCTACCTGAATAACCCTCCCGGATATCGGCAGAATAAAGGTGAATGCTTGTTAGAGGCTGTAATACAAAGTTGGTAAAGTATTTATCCTCTTTTTTTACATTTTTATCAATAAGCGCGGTGGCAACTGCTTGCACACGCTGAACATTTGCCCCGGATTGCAACAGGCAGTAAGTTTCATAACTGGCGTTACTCCAGTAAACAGTTTTTCCGGCCCATGAATCCATAATATTATAAATCATATCGCAGTCAATGGTACTGTTAGCCGGCATATCGGCATAAACACCCGAAACGTGCAAGGTATCTTGGTTATTCACATAAATGATCTTACCTAATGCCGGCCCTTTGCCATATAATCTTTCTTTTGCTGACTGGGAAAGCACAATAGATTTTGGCTGTACAAACGCGGCGCGGGCATTACCCTCTGAAAATCTAATGTCGAACATATTGAACACTGTCGAATCGGCCATATACAAACCTTTTTCGGTAAAGTTTTTGTCATCAGTCTTTAATGATACTTTAGCCCCGAAATCATGCCTGATCAATCTGGTCATAGCTTTTACCTGCGGAATAACCTGAACCATAGCCGGCCCAACCGAATTGGGTAACTGCGCCCAAAGTTTGTAATTAAACTGAGCTGTGGTTTGCATGTTTACACGGTAAATATTTTTTGAGTTTTTGTACATGCGGTCAAAACTCAGCTCGTACGAAATACAGGCAAACAGCGTAATACATACGCACATACCAATAGCCAATCCGCCAATATTAAGCGATGTAAAAAGTTTATTTGCAATAATGTTTCGCCAAGCTATTTTTAAATAATTTTGTATCATATTTCAATTCAAAAGCATATGTTACAACTATTTTGCAAAGCCTAATCCTGTTTTATAATTAACTGTAAAACAAAATATTGCAATTGAATTAACTACAGTAACTGTTCGTATGCGATACACCGTCTGTTCGTTTTTGATACACTGCAATCTTATATGTCAGTATAAAAGAAATATGATATTTAACGGATTTTAATAGTAAGTAAATGCATCAGAAAATTGAACACATTAACGCTTAATTATTTTTCAAGCAGGTATATCAGCAATGGAACAGATATATGCAGTGTTTGGCGGAGCGTGCTCAGTGCTTTGGTCATATGTGCCTCTACGGTTTTTTCGGCAATGTTCAATTCGGCGGCTATTTCGGCATTGGTCTTTTGTTCTTCACGACTGAGCAGAAAAACTATCCGGCATTTCTCGGGCAATTTATTGATGCTCTGCTCCAACTGACTACGTAACTCTTTTTCAGACAGCCACTGGCTGGTACTATCCTCTTCACGCGGCGCGCTAATGGATAAATGATCAATGTGCCGCTTTTTGCGATATTGCTTGTCCAGGTGATTAATAATGCGGTACTTAACAGCCACCGATAAATAAGTACTCACGGCATGGGTAAGCTGTAAGGTAGCCCGGCGCTGCCAAAGGCTCAAAAATACTTCCTGTACTGCTTCTTCGGCCTCGTGCTCATCATCTAAACGGTTCATGGCCACGGTAAAAAGCTTATCCCAATAGCGGTTATACAGCTCCGTAAACGCCAACCGGTCGCCCTTTTGGATCAATTCCAATAATTGGTGATCTGTGGTTGTTGTTTCTGGTTGGGGTTGCTCCATATAATTGGTAAGACTATCACCCACCGTATTCGTTACACGGCAGACTGCAAGTTTACAAGAAATCTCAGATACCAAAGTAAACGCATAAGCTTTAGCTGTTATTTTACTTAATAATGTAATTAAAATAAATTACCGCATCGTTTCTCGTTTTTTTGAGAACTTAGCTTTGAAAAATATATATGATTAAGTGAAAAAAATAATTTGCTTCATATCTATATTACTATCATTATCAACACAATTATTCGGTTCTACCGAACCGCGTGTTTCCTTATTAATTTGTGGTAAGGGGAATGACCTGTATTCTATATTTGGACATTCTGCTATTCGGATAAAATGCGACACCAGCGATGTAGTTTTTAATTTTGGCACCTTTGATACGGATACCCCTAACTTTGGATTTAAATTTATCAGAGGCGACTTAAACTACGCTCTTTCAAAAGATAGCTTTCATGCTTTTTTTGATGAGTATGTTAGTGAGTCGCGAAGTGTAACCGAATATCCCATTTTACTCAACTCAACCGATGCATTAAAACTAAACAACTCCCTGGAAGCTATTTACAATAATGCCACCGAAAGGGTTTATAAATATCAATTTCTTACAGATAACTGTTCCACCAGGATCTATACTTTACTCCAAGCTAATAGTAACTCCTTTAATTGGCCAACAAACATTTATAAAACCACATTTAGAGAATCGATCAATATCAGTTTAAATAACAGCCCAGTATCGAGATTTGGTATCAATATTCTTTTAGGGGCCTTAGGCGAAACGCAATTGAACTCGACTACGAATGTTTTTCTGCCCGATTCACTTGTTACAGAGCTATCTGAAGTTTCAGCTCAATACAGCCACCAATCTATGCTTGGCGCACCAAATATTCTTTTTGATAAACAGAGTAAACGATCAAATAGCTATCTCTTAGAAATTATAATAGTGATGGCCCTGGCTTGTATAATGATTTGGTCAAATTTTAAGTCACAAGCAATTATCAATCTGGCTATTGGTAGTTTATTGATAGGCTTAATGCTATGGAGTTTACGCGCTGAGTTTAAGCTTAATTACACCATCTTGATTTTTAATCCGATAGATATACTGCTTGTTTATAAACTTGGCAACTACAAAGGCTTTATTCTGACTTCTCTTCTTTTCAATTCATTATATATTTTATTGTACTTCTTCTTTAAAATAGATTACCCTCCACTCTTAGTACTAAATTTTTTCATTTTGTTGTACAAATTGAAGCAATATATGATAGATACAACCGTAACCGGGCCAAAGCACCGTTCCTATTTAGAGATTATCAAAAACTAATATTTTACAGATTATATTTTCCCAGTCAGGCAACCAAACCGGGTTTTCACAACGTATTGGAGTTATAAACCATTTACTATAAACCAATTAATTACTCCCTTACTATGAAATTACCAAAAAATTTACCCCTCGCCATCGCTGGCGTTGCTTTTATGTTTACCAGCTGGTCATGCTCCAAAAAAAGCAACAATAATGACACGCCCAACATGCCTGGCAATGCTGTTAAACTGGCCTCAAACTCAACGTTCGGCAGTATCATGACCGATGAAAAAGGAAAAACGCTTTACTTTTTTGCTATAGATGCCAACGGAAAATCGGGCTGTAGCGGCGGTTGCTTAACCGTATGGCCGCTTTTTTACCAGGAAAACCTAACGTTGGATAATGGTCTCGACCAAAAAGATTTCGGCACCATCACCCGCGACGATGGCTCTAAACAAAACACCTACAAAGGCTGGCCGCTTTATTATTATAAGGATGATGCCAAAGCAGGCGATGTTAAAGGCGATAAAGTAGAAGACACCTGGTTTGTAGCCAAGCCCGATTACACCGTAATGGTTGCCAATGCGCAATTATTAGGTGTAGACAATGTGAAATACAACCACTTGTTTCAACCCGGAACCGAGCTAACCCAATACATCACCGACGATCACGGGCAAACGCTGTACTCATTTAGTAAAGACAAAGCCAAAACAAATACCTTTACCGTTGCCAACTTGAGTAACAATACGGTTTGGCCTATTGATACCGTGAAAACCATTCAAAATGTACCATCTATATTAGATAAAAGCCAGTTTGAGGTGATCACCGTTTTCGGGAAACAACAACTTACCTACAAAGGCTGGCCATTATATTACTTCGGCCAGGATATGGGCGTGCGCGGCAGTAACAAAGGCATAGCCTTCCCTAAGCCCGGAGGTATTTGGCAATATGCCAATGCCGCATCGGTAGCTGCACCTGCTAATTAAAAACATTCATAACAAAAAACGGGCAAGGGATTAAATCCCTTGCCCGTTTTTTGTTTAAGCTTAACTGTGCCTATAAATGCAGTTCGTAGCTGAAGCTATCTGGTTTAGAGTATACCGTGTATTGTGGCAGCGGTTTTGGTCCGCAGGAGTTTGAACCAACACCCATCGTATGCGCGCTGATAGTTAATACAGTAGCTTTACTTTTCGGCAGATCAATCTTGTATTCTACCGGCTCCATCTCTTCATCACTGTGAGGTTGCGCCGAAACCTGCAGTAATCCTCCGTTACGTTTAACCATTAAGGCGGTACCATTTTTCCCGCTTAGCTTAGCCCAGCGAATATCTTCATGGTTACCATTCTCCATCGGTTTTTCGTAAGGAGTAACTTGTTGCTGAACCGTGCTGGAATAAACACCTACATCAAAACCGCTTTTACGGTCGTTGTAGTTTTCCATTGGTCCACGGCCGAAATAAGCAAACTGGTCCATATCTGTTTTCAGGAAAAGGCGCACGCCCAGGCGGGCTAATACCACATCAGGGCTGCTGAATGAAACATCATTATCAGCCTTAATAACACCGTTACCGGTTATAGTATAAGTAACTTTATGGTGAACGGTGAAGCCTTGTTTACCAGTACCTGTAAGGCTGGCGGTAATTACAACTTTACCTTTGGCTTCCTGTACAGCGTTAACATTATCGGCTACCCAGGTAATGGTTTTGATGCCATTTTTTACCCAGCCTTTATCGGCCCACATATCATCGTTACGGTGAGGGGCACGCCATAAGTGCAGCA
>NZ_JBCECK010000063.1:24823-30107 GCF_039207105.1 Mucilaginibacter sp. | reverse complement strand
CCCTACCATAAGACTCGCTCAATTCGCTGCACTAATAATTCAATCCAACCACCTGTTATCGAAAATACTCGACATAAAGGAAGTTGGCGCTTTGCGTGCTTTATTTACCGATATAAAGGTAAATGAATATTGGGATAATCATTATAAGTTTGATGTAGAGTCGAAACCATTACCTAAAAACCTTGGAGCATCATCAATTAATATATTACTTATTAATACATTGGTATTATTTTTGTTTAGCTACGGAAAGCAACACCAGCAGGAATATTTTGTGAGTCGTAGTTTAAAGTTGTTAGAAAATTTACCCGCCGAACAAAACAATATTACCGAAGATTTTGTTAATTTAGGGCTGAAAATCAATAATGCTTTTGAGTCGCAGGCCCTGCTGGAGTTGAAAAACAATTATTGTAATTATAAGAAATGCCTGCAATGTGGCGTTGGTAATAAGATATTAAAACTTGCCTGACATGATACAGAGAATACTCACTTTTTTTGAACGGTACTCCTTTGGTGTATGCACTTATCTTGGCGGAAGGTTTAATATTTCTATATCAAAAATCCGTTTATTCTTTATTTACTCCTCGTTTTTGGCAGTTGGCTTTCCGTTGATATTTTACTTCTTTGCAGGTATTGTATTGGATATCCGTAATTATGTTAAGCGTCGCCATACAAGGGTTACTGATCTTTAATAAAAGGCTTAAATTAATTTCCTTAATGCTTTTCAGTTTTTTAAACAAGCTTTCCGGTTCTAACCGCATCCTGTAAGTGTTTCACCTTAAACTTGGGTTTATAACAATATTGAGCCAATTGTTTTACCCAGGTACTATTGTAACCAAACATTATCTTTATCATTCGTACCCGGGTTGATCCTTTGGGGTATCCATACTTATACCAGGTAAATTTTGATTGATCTATTTTAAACTGATCGGCAAAATCAGCCAGGAAAAGATCTATTTCAATATCAAATATATCCAGATCAAGGTCAATGCTGGTATCCAGACTTAGACTGGTCGGATCAACATGACTTATTTTATAGCGATTGCAATAATCAACAATAAATTCTTTTAATGGTGGCAATATCTCTTCCATTCTAAATGAATAAAGTTTTGATCATTTGATGTATGAGACGCCACTTTTAAAATTAGGTTGCATCTTTGGGCTTTTTATTTTAGAAAAAGGTTACACTGAATCACCTTGAAATAAAGCCTGGATGTTTATTATTGCACTCAATTAATAAAAAGCTCATGGAAATAAAAGTTATAGCCTTCGATGCCGATGACACCTTATGGGTTAACGAACCCTATTTTCTAAATACCGAAAAAAAGTTTTGTAGCCTGTTGGAAGACTTTTTACCGCAGCACTCCATATCAAGTGAGCTTTTTAAAATAGAAGTAGAAAATTTATCCCTTTATGGTTATGGCATAAAAGGATATATACTGAGCATGATTGAAGCAGCATTAAAAATATCTGATAAACAGATTGGGCTTGCTGCAGTTGACCTGATATTGGAATACGGTAAGGAAATGCTTAATCAGCCTATTGAACTGCTTGACAATGTAGACGATGTACTGGCAACATTAAAACCTCATTACAGGCTGGTAGTAGCCACCAAAGGTGACTTGCTTGATCAGGAACGAAAATTAAAAAAATCGGGGCTGGCGCATTATTTCCATCACATTGAAATCATGTCTGACAAACGTGAAGATGATTATACTAAACTCATCAAACACCTGGATATTGATGCAAGTGAATTTTTAATGATCGGTAACTCTTTAAAATCCGACGTTATGCCGGTTATTAATATTGGAGGTCACGCCATCCACGTTCCTTTCCATACCACCTGGGCTCATGAACATGTAGAAACCAGTTTAATACATCAAAATTTCAAACAGGCAAATTCGCTTAGCGAGGTTTTACCCCATATACCTCTATGAAACAAAAACTCAACCTTGATACCTGGAATCGTAAAGAACACTTCAACTTTTTTAAAACTTTTGAAGAGCCCTTTTATGGTGTTGTTGTAAATATTGATTGTACTAAAGCATACCACATATCTAAAGAAAATGGCCAATCCTTTTTTTGGTATTACGTGCATAAATCATTAACCGCGGTTAATGCTCTTGAACCATTCAAATACCGTATTTATGGTGATGAGGTTTTTCTGTATGAGCAGATAAACGCCGGACCTACAATCGGCCGCGCTAATGGAACCTTTGGGTTTTCATACATAGATTATCACCCTTCGTTTCATGAATTTGTAATTGGGGCTAATAAAGAGATCGAACGCGTACAAAGCACCACTACCCTTTTCGCACCAAAGCTTGATGATGATATAATCCACTACTCAGCCTTACCTTGGGTTGATTTCACCAGCTTGTCACATGCCCGCAGCTTTTCTTTTCAGGACAGCTGTCCTAAAATGTCATTCGGTAAAATGACCGAAAATAATGGCAAATTAACCATGCCGGCATCAGTACATGTGCATCATGCGTTGATTGATGGCTTGCATATAGGCCAGTATATTGATCTATTTCAGCAATTGATGAATGATGACTATTAAACCATTTTCTCCATCACTATTAACTCAATAGGCTGCCTGGGATTACCGAAACGGCCATGATCATGAAAGGGCTGTATTTCGCCGGTAAAGCTATAACCACGGCGCTCATACCAGTTAATGAGTTCTGAACGGGTACTTATTACTGTCATAGTAATGGTATGGCAATTAAGTTGTTTGGCCTAATTTTCCGCTTCTTCCAATAAAGCCCGCCCTACTCCCTTACCTTGCAGTAAGGGCGATACACTGAACATGCCCAGGTATAGCTTGCTGCCTTTAACTTCTAAATAAACGCAGCCGGTAATAATACCCGCATCATCGGTGTATTTTAATATGCTGATAGCTTCATTATTAAAATATGTTGTCAACATGGCCTCGTCTATCCTGATACCATCTAAAAGATCAGATTCCGACGTCCAGCCTTTTTTGGATTCCTCGCCACGGTAGGCACTGTTAACCAGTAAATTTAACTCAGGTACATCAGTGATTGAGGCTTTATTAATAGGCATAGCAGAAACAGTAGTTATAACAATTTGAAATCTTCACGAACAGGGTCAAATATATCTATCAGCTTACAATCAGTAATAGCACGGCCACCATGTATTACATTAGGTGGTATAACGGCAAAGGTCCCGGTATCCAATATTCGGGATACACCATCTACCGTAAGTTCAAATTGTCCTTCAATAACAAAAGCACATTGATGATTAATGTGTTGATGCAGAGGCGAAACACACCCAGCTTTCACTTCAATAAAGTTGATGGTATTATTTTGAGTATGTATTATTTTAGAGAAAAAACCCGGAGCTATCTCTTTGGTTTGAATGTCTGCAAATTGATTAAAAACTTGACTGTCTATCATGATCTTTAAGCGCTGAGTAAAGCAGGCTTTAGCGTAAAAGTATAAAATTTATGTATAAGCCAAACACTTCTTTATTTAACCTGCGATATTAGGCGTCAGCTTGATTTTTTGACAATTAAATTAATACCTGATAGTTACTAAAAGTATTTACAGCCAAAACTAAGCCGTATATTTAAGGGTTAACAATATGTACTGAGATATTTCACAATTGATATGGCTTTTATTGATTACTATAAAACACTGGGCGTAAGCAAAACGGCTACAGATAAAGATATTAAAAATGCTTATCGTAAGCTGGCCCGAAAATACCACCCTGACCTTAACCCAGATAATGCAGATGCTCATAAAAAATTCCAGGAACTTAATGAAGCTAACGAAGTATTAAGCGATCCTGAAAAGCGAACCAAATATGATAAATACGGTGAAAATTGGCAGCATGGCGAAGCTTATGAACAACAAGCCAGACAGCAGCAAAGCAGACAGGACAGTTACGGTGGCAGTGGTGGCTTCGGCGGCTTTACTGATAGTGAAACTTTTGGCGGAGGCGATTTTTCAGATTTCTTTAAATCTATGTTTGGCGGTGGCGGCAGCCGGCAAACCAAATATCGCGGACAAGACTTTAACTCTGAATTGCATTTAAAGCTACAAGACATTGCAGAGACTCATAAACGAACCTTAACAGTTAATGGGAAAAGTATCAGAATAAATATACCCGCGGGAATAGAAAACGGACAGACCATTAAAATAGCCGGGCATGGCGGTGCGGGTGTTAATAATGGCCCGGCTGGTGATCTGTATATTAAATTTGCTATCAGCGATGATGCACGCTTTAAACGCGACGGCATTAATTTGTATGCTACTATAAAACTTGATCTGTATACAGCAATACTTGGTGGGGAAATAATGGCCGATACGTTGACAGGCAAGGTAAAAGTTAAAGTGAAACCCGAAACTCAAAATGGTACTAAAGTAAAACTAAAGGGCAAAGGAATGCCTGTTTACAAAAAAGCAAATGAATTTGGCGACCTGTATTTAACTTACGATATACAAATACCTGTAAATCTTACCGAAAAACAAAAACAACTCTTTGAAGAGCTTTCAAAATCATGATGTAAACTAATAAGATATGAAAACAGCAGATCTAATATCAACAAGTGATTTTTGTTTATTTCACAACGTGGAAATCAATTTTGTAGAAATGTTACAAGAGGCTGATCTGATAAAAATTACTATTATAAATAAGAACGCCTTTATACCTACTACTGAGCTTCAAAAACTTGAAAAATTGATCAATTTGTACCAGTTAGGTATTAATGTAGAAGGACTTGAGGCTATAAGTCATTTATTGGATCGTTTTGAAAAGACACAGGAAGATTTACGCCATTTAAGAAATAAACTGAGTTTATATGAGGATGATTAACTATTCCATATATTTCAACATCATTCTTTCGCTTACAATATTGGCATCATCAATTACAGACTCCGGATATCCCATAGATTCTAATATGGCGATGCCGTTACGGCTTTTCAGAAACCCTTCTTTAAGTTTATAATCAAACACTAAACTACCACCAGATTTAGAATCCTCAAAAGAATAAATAGCAAAATCTTCATCCAGCAGTTCGGCCAGTTCAAGGTCATGTGTTGATACGAAAACAAAATTCTGGTTTGCTGTGATATATGACAAAACCGATTTGGCCGCTGCTATACGCTCAATACTATTGGTTCCTCTGAATATCTCATCAATAATAACCAGGCTTTTTATCTCTTCTGTTACTGTACTTCGACCTATGATATTCAATATGGATTGAGCTTGGGCCTGGAAATAGCTTTTTTGTTCTTCTATACTGTCTGTAGTTTTAATG
>NZ_JBCECK010000063.1:0-24813 GCF_039207105.1 Mucilaginibacter sp. | reverse complement strand
TAATGCTGGTTTGTATTTTCAAAAAAGGTGCCTGATATACTTTTGCACAGCTTGTAAAGAGCGTTTGGGATAACAACGCATTTACAGCTATAGCTTTTATAAAAGTCGTTTTACCCGACATATTTGAACCCGTTATTAAGGCCCCTTTATCTGCACGGGTATACAATGAGTTAGGAACACATTGATCGATCAATGGATGGTAAAGTTCTGTTATATCCATTTTAGTATCCCGGTCAATAAATTCAGGTTTACTGTAATATGGTAAGCCATCACGAACAGATTGTATGGATATCAGCATGTCAGTCTCCGCTACATATTCATATACTTGTTCAATATCTGTACGATAGTTTTCAATATGCTTTAACGAATTAATATAAATACGGGGCTCAAGTAAAAATATCGTTTTGATGAACCGAAAAACAGCGTAACTCAAATCGCCAGCACTGTTAATAAGCTTACTCTCGAAATTAATTATACTTAATGAACGCTTTAAACTAAGCATATTTTGAAGACAACTTTTCACTTCTTCATTACCGACTGAAGTATTTTTCACCAGCCAAACCGCCACTTTATGCATAATAAGCAGTTGTGGTAAAGAATTGGTGTAAGCGCTTATTTTTTTCTGGTTGGCATAATGTAAAACCACGTTATAACCTACAAAAAATAATAATAACAATACGCTAACCGGATTTGGCAAAACCATTAGGCTTATAATGAGGGCTAAAATTATAAAAGGAACGGCTTTTACATAAAACTTCATAGCTGGTACAAACAATTGAATATGTTTCTTCAAAAACAGATCGGCTATGTAATAAGCATTGGTATTATTAAGTTTTGACAATTCCAGCTCAATAAGTTCCCGGTTGTGTTTATCCGTGTTTATCGCTTCAACTTTTGCATCGAGTTCTAATAATTGCTGAGCAGAGTTTTTGGGGAAATGAAGCTTTTTGTAAAGATATTGTTTTCCGGGTTTTGAGCTTGTTCTGTCAATATAATTAAAAACACTTTTGAGGTCTATATCTTCTGCAGTACTTTCAGAGAGCTTATTTCTGCTATTATCGGCATCTATGTAGATTTTGATCAAATCAAAATTTCGCCTTTTATTTACAGGTTTTCCCCACTTACTTTTTATTTTTTCAAGTCTTTTTTCAGATACACGTCGTTTTAAATAATAAGAGCTTATAAATGAAAAACCAAGCACAATAGCCAGTAATAGCAATGCAAACAGGAAATAATACATGCCTTAAAAATATAAAAATTATACTAAACCTAATGCTGTATTTATAGTCTATAACTATAAAACAACTAAGGTGTTAACTTAATTTTTTGATTTATGAAACTGCTTAAATTTTCAGTCGTAGCCTTCGTCATACTTTTTTCTGTACAATTTGCTAAAGCACAAACCATATCTGTAGGCGCCACATTTGGCGGTCATTACCCACACACCCGAGTATTAATTGCCAATGCTTATCCTTCTTACGGTTATTACAATCGTCCGGTGTATTATAGGTACAGAGGCTATTACCGTCGCCCTTATGTTCGTTATTATCATCGTCCGGTTTATTACCGCCCCGTACGCCATTACAGACATTGGTAATCTTCATAAAAAGAAAGCGCCCCAATTAATTGAGGCGCTTTCTTCATAAAATACAATTACAAACTTATCTACCCCTACTCAAAAATTTCTGCAAAGCATCTTGGGTAAAGGCCGACAAAACTAATTCCCCGCTTGTGGCGGCACGTTGTTTCAGTAATTCATCCCAGTTTTCTGTACCTTCCCATAACACTTGTTTTAGCTCTCTAAGTGCATCTGGATTGTATAAAGCAAGTTTTTCTGTAAGTTCGTCAACTGCTGCATCAAGTGTAGTTATATCGGGATAAACTTCATTATATAAGCCTTTATCACAAGCCCATTGAGCCGCTTGAAAATCAGAAGCTCTTATGGTGAGTTGTGCAAAAGCAGATAAACCAATCTTTCTTATTACTGCCGGTGATATTACAAATGGGCCAATACCTATCGCCAGTTCACTTAACTTAATAGCGGCAAACTCAGTTGCTAAACAATAATCAGCTGCTGCTGCAAGACCAACACCGCCACCTACCGCTTTACCCTGCACACGGGCTACAATTATTTTTGATGATTTACGGCAAGCATTGATCACATTGGCGAAACCTGAAAAAAATAAAGCCCCGGATGCTTTGTCTTTGATCTGCACCAATTCATCAAAGCTTGCACCGGCACAAAAAGTTCTGTCACCTCCGCTTTTTAGTACAATCACCCTTACGGTTTCATCATCATCAGCTTGTTTTATAGCAGCAACAAGTTCACTCAAAAGCCCTGAAGGTAAAGAGTTTTGCGCAGAGTGATAAAAGATGATGGTAGCCACACCTGTGGCGTTTTTTACAAGAGATACACTTCCGTTATCAATAGCAGACATAATTATAAGATTAATTGAAAGTATTAGTCAATAATAGCAAGATATGCCTAATTTCAGAAGATTTGGCGTAAAATAGCTTGGAGGTATTTACTCAATCAATTGTAATTCAAAATAAAAGGTGGCCCCTTTACCCAACTCACTTTCCACACCTATTTTACCATGATGGTTATTAATAATTTCGGTGCTGATATAAAGCCCCATACCCAAACCGCTGGTCATATATTTTTTATCCTCTACTCGATAAAAACGTTCAAATATTTTATCTAATTGTTCTTCTGATAAGCCTATACCAAAATCAGTTACTGAAACGCGAACTACGCCGTCATGCACGTCTGTTTGCAGAATGATCCGTTTATTTGATTGCGAATATTTTACAGCATTATTAATAAAGTTCATCAAGACTTGCTCCAAACGTTCAGCATTACCTGTAATGTAAAGTCCAGGTATCAGCTGGCTTTCAAATTCATGCAAAGGATAAATATGTTTTGCATTTTCAATTATAAGCGCAATTAAGGCCGGCAGGTTAACTCTGTCTAAAGCATATTCCAGTTTGCCTGCCTGTATTTTACTAACATCAAGCAAATCATTCACCAATCGCTGCAGTTTATTAATGGCTACACTTGCCTTTTCAATATACTGCTTTACAACTGGTGGAACCTCCTCTTTTTTGTAAGATGTAATAAGCTGCAAATAACCTTTTAAACTTGTTAAGGGTGTTTTAAGTTCGTGGCTCGCTATCCCAATAAATTCGTCTTTACGATCCATTTCCTTTTTCTGATCTTCAATATCTGTAGCTGTACCCACCCAAAAAATTATCTCCCCCTTATCGTCACGTAGTGGTATAGCCCTGTTTAAATGCCAGCGATAAGTATTATCCCATCTCTTGTAACGGTTTTCAACTTCAAAATCATCACCTGTTTTTAAGGCGTTGACGTATTTATCCATTGTATTTGACAAATCATCCGGATGTACGATTTGCTGCCATCCCCAGCCGGCTGTTTCACCATACCGGCGGCCCGTATAATTAAACCATTGCTGGTTATAAAAATCAACCTCGCCACCAGGAAGGTTTGTCCAGGTCATTTGTGGAATATTGTTGGCTAATAGCTTGAAATGTTCGCGGCTTATCAACAAATCATTAGTACGTTCTTTTACTGTATCTTCTAACTCGTTATTCAATTTTTCAGCAGCGTTCTGGGCAATTATCAGTTGTTCATTTTTTACTTTAAGCTCCCATTCAGCTTCTTTCTGATGAGTAAGATCTGTTAAAATAAGACTTAGCGCAACACCTTCATCTAAATCAAGTGTGGTGCATGATACCAGACATGGGGTTAATTGAAACTCTTTATTAGACAGAAGAATTTCGCCTTTGCAATCCTCATACCATCCCTTTTTAATTAACTCGTTAAATTTTTCTTCTGATATTTCGGGAATAAATGTTTCAAAGTTAATACCAATTACTTTTTCAAGCGGTAAATTCATCATATCCGCAAAACGCGAATTACAGTACAAAATAACTCCAAACCGGTTAAGTGTAACCGCGCCCTCGTTCATTTTTTCAATGAAAACCCGATAGGTTTGATCAGCAGTTTTAAGAGTATATAGCTGATGGCCGTTATCGCCTTTAACAATAAGCGCATCAACCTGCCCACTGCGGATAGCTTCAAGTGTATCGTTAGCTTCCTCCAGTTGATGCTCGAGCTCCTTATTACGGTTCAGCAACTCATCATATGTATATTTAGCCTGTTCCATTTAGTTTTCTATATATAAACCAAGCCCTTTTAATACCTTATTGGTGTTTGACATATCTCCTATCAATCTTCGTTCAATACCGGGAGCTTTCTTGATCAGTAGTGGCAAAGCTATGATCTGTTCTTGTTTAGCAATTAAAGGCTGCTGGTAAACATCTATAATTTCCAGATCATAATTATCCTTTAAATGAGTTTCGCAAATATCCTTCAGGTTTGATATAGCTCGCGAAGAATTAGGCGACGCTCCAGTTATAAATAAGCGCAACTGAAACTCATGCTGCCTCTCATCATCCATTGATTGATTATCAGATAAAGGAAATTGATCTTGTTCAGACATTATCTATAATTTAACGTGGGCGAATATTTAAGCCAACCAATACCTTTTCTTCATTTGACAGATCTCCAATTATTTTACGGATGGGTTCAGGCACTTTCCGTACCAGTGTAGGTATGGCAAATATCTGATCACCTTCGGCCAATTGAGGCTTTACCAAAAGATCGATCACTTCAATGGTGTATTGCCCTTTTAAATGCTCTTCGCAATATTTTTTGAGGTTAGCTAAAGCAGTTACAGATTTTGCTGTTTTGCCTGCAATATATAACCTTAACTCGTAATTTATTACTTCTTCTTCCATTACTTTTTACTCTTGATTTTATTTTCGGTTTCAAGCCCTCTTCTCATTTTCGTTATCTCCTCCCGATTTTTTTCAATGATCTCCTGTTTCAGATCTTCTTCAATGTATATTTTATTCAGCTCTTCTTCAGTCGATTCAAACTCAGCCTGTAGATTTGATATTTTGGCTTCCAGCATTTTACGCTTGCGCATAATTTCTTTATCCTTACGGGTCAGAGCAAAATCACGCAGGGCTACTCCTGTTTTTTCCTTCAATTTTTGAGCCTCTCTTGCCGATCCGGTAAGTACGCCTTCAGGACCCAGATAAACATCAACCAGATCAAGTCCTTTATCAGTTATTATAAATTCGCGTACCTGGTTGGAGTGCTTCATACCCCGCGACTTCATGATGTACATGCCGCGATTACGCTCGCCGTTTGATTCAATATCCCTTACTAATAGCCAGGCATCAACCAATGATGATACCCCTTCATCGGTTTGTTCACTTACAATGGTATTCAGAGACAATGCCGTAAACATCACTGTGATTTGCTCAGTCTGTAAAAAGTCAATAAGCCTTATCAACATTGATTTCACTTCGCTAACCGTCCCTACCGTAATCAAATTAGTTACCGGATCGAGCACTACCGTATCTGGCTTAAACTGATTAATTAGCTTATAGATAGCCACCAAATGCATTTCCAAGCCATAAAGTGTGGGCCTGGAGGCATGAAACTTTAACAAACCTGAATCTACATATTGTTGAAGATTAACGTCGATAGATTGCATGTTTCGGATGATCTGTTTGGGTGATTCTTCAAAAGCGAAATAAAGACATTTCTTTTTCTGCCGGCAGGTTTCTTTAGCAAAATATGCTGCTATACTGGTTTTGCCAGTACCGGCTGTGCCAGATACCAATACACTACTTCCCTTGAAAAACCCATGCCCGCCCAGCATATCATCCAACGCGGGAATTCCTGATGATACCCTTTTTGACGAAACATCTTTTTCCAACTTTAAAGAGGTCACCGGCAATACCGAAATACCATCTTCATCAATTAAAAATGGATATTCATTAGTACCATGCTGTGAACCACGATATTTTACAACACGCAGCCTTCGAGTTGATATCTGGTTAATAACCCTGTGATCAAGTAATATCACGCAATCCGAAACATATTCTTCCAGGCCCTGACGCGTTAGAGATGCCCCTTCGCCCCTTTCTCCGGTTATAATAGCGGTAACGCCTTTTTCTTTCAAAAAGCTAAACAACCGACGCAATTCTGCACGCAGTATGGTTTGATTACTTAGGCCCGAAAATAAATTCTCAAGCGTATCAAGCACAACCCTTTTAGCTCCAATGCTATCTATGGCATAGCCTAATCTTATAAATAATCCTTCCAGATCATATTCACCTGTTTCTTCTATCTCACTTCTATCTATATGCACATGATCAAGCCTAACTTTGTTTTGTTCCTGAAGTTTTTGCAGATCAAACCCAAGTGAAGCCACATTCATGGCTAATTCTTCAGCCTTTTCTTCAAAAGCCATAAAAACGCCAGGCTCATTAAAGGTTGTAGCGCCACGTACTATAAATTCAAGCGACATTAATGTTTTGCCGCAACCTGCTTCACCGCAAACAAGCGTAGGCCTGCCCTTTGGCAGGCCACCTTCTGTTATTTCATCCAAGCCAGAAATCCCGGTAAGAGTTTTAGGCAATACTTTTATATTCTGTTCTTGTTGTTTTTTATGAGATTTAGTCATTGTAAACAAATATTTGATTGATTTAGATACTATGATTTCGATTAATCACTTACTTTTTGTATCAAATGGTTAATAAATAGTAATTGAGGGCAAATTGTTTTTTCAATAAATAATTTATAATAGTTTCGTTAGCATAACGGGTATTTTTTTTTGCCAACCATCAATTTACTTAAATTCGGATGGCGACATAGCTTAGCACATATAACACTTTAATTGCTGCTACAAGAAATAAAAAATATTTTAATTAATTATTTAATTTCATAAAATTCAACAAATACAAACCATTAATTAACTAAAGGTTATTTTTAATTAATCAATATTTTGTTAACTAATCAAACAGTACGAAATACTTTTGAGGTTAGATTTTCAGATCTCTAACTTTCATTAAAAAGACTTTTGTAAAGGCATATTATCTCTAATAAAAACATTAACTCATTTGATATGTTTATTATTTAAAACAATAGTCATGGGAGTTTTACAGCACATACAACATCAAATATCAGCTCTTAACGATCTGATCAAGATCAATAATGACCGAATAGCCGGATACCAGAAAGCTGTTGAAAATACAGATGAAACCGGACTGAACTTGCTTTTCAATGAATATATTGATCAGAGCAAAAATTTCGTATCAGAATTAAGGGAATATATTCATGTATTGGGCGGCGACCCGGCTGAGGGTACTACATTATCAGGTAAATTTTATCACGCCTGGATGGATGTTAAAGCAACGTTTATTAATAAGGACCGACACAGTATTTTATCGGACTGTGAACGTGGCGAAGACATAGCTAAAAAAGCATACCGTACCGCTTTGGATGATAAAGAACTTATTTGGGAAGATGAAAAGGTAGTATCAATACTAAATAACCATATGGAGAGTTTAAGAATAGCACATGATACTATAAAATCATTGCGGGATACTGCCAATGTTTAATCAACTTATTTAAATTAACCATGAAAACTCCTGATCAGGACTTTATAAACGAATACAAGCCATTACATGTGCCTCATGAATATGACCCAAATTCTTGTACACAAAGCAATGTTGTGTATGCATTGGCTCAACTCAAAGAGGCCACTGCAGATGAGGTTGGTTTTAAATTAAGTTTACTTGCACCTGAAACGTCATTGATGACACACCAAAAAAACGCGGAGGATGTGCTCAATTACTTATTCAATAAAGGATTAATAAAAGCCATTAATAAAAATGGTCAACTAAACTATAACCTGAGTAAAATAGAAACAGCTAACTCGGGCAAGGCCGATGAGCTTTTATAGTTATTGATTTACCGGTTTTGCCGATATTATGCTATCTACCACAAATACACTCACCCCACGCCAAGGCAGCGTGTGCAAATATTCTTTATAGTGTAATTCAAGATAAGAGCCCGCGTTACTGCTTAATTGTTGAGCAATCTTTTCGTCAGTAACAGAAAACATAAACTCGTTTGATCCAATATTACCTCCCTGCACGGGTGTTTTGATACCCGTTTGTATCAAACGTCCCTCGTAAGTTTTAAACATATAGCCTTTTTTCACAAAGTAATTCATGGTACCAGCTTTCGCACCTTCGCCAAAAACAAAATAGTAGCGCTGGTAAACAAAACCAACTATCAATAAAAGTATAACGAGTGCAATAATTGTTTTGGTACGGGTTTTCATAACTTATATTTTTATCTAAACTACAAAAACTTAATAAGTAAACAATACCTAACTCAAACTTATGAGTAGGCTAATAGCTAAGTTCAGAATTATTTGTCAACAGGAGTAAGATTTATCTTTTTGTAAGAGGTTATCATAAAATTCACCAAATCAATAATATTAAGCGGTGGCTCATTGGTAGTAATGCTCAGCTGTTTTTTGGTATTGGCAAAATCAATGGCGAAGTAATAATTAGGTGCATCAACTACCTGATTACCTTGTTGCCAATCTTTCATTTTTTTTAGTTCACTATGTTTTAACCAATAATTTAGGGTATCCATCTGTGTACTTGAAAGTTTACCAGTATAGTCGCCTTTAAAAGGTTCGGCATGCTCTCCTGCTTTTAAATGGTAATCCCCATTGGGCCAAATTTCAATACCTAATTGCGGGCAATCACCAAAGCAGGTTGAGGATAAAAAATAAATCTTTGAAAATTTGATATCCTTATCATAGCTGTTTTTAAAATTCAAAAACTCATAAGTTGTATTGCCCGCTAACTTTATTGCATTAGGTTCAATAGCTTTTAAATAAAGTCGGTTATGATCAATGTACCTTATTAAAAATTTAAAATCTTCCCGACGCTCTTTTTTAAAATTATCATTACTACTATGATAAATATCCGACATGATGAGCGTATCGTTTACAATAGTATAATTAGCCTTACTACCGGCAAAACCAACGAAATTATAATACACCTTTTGATCAGAAAAATATAAACTGGCTAATGATTTTGTTACCCATCGCTCAGCATCCAACTGCACTTTTTGAGCAAATAGTATATTGCCCGTTAACATCAATAACCATAAAAAAAGACCACGTTTTAACATTGATAGTATAATTCTGAAGTAGATGCAGCCTGGCAACAATTTACAAACTCACAAGCTCATATAATATTTTGTAAGTTCATCAAAACTATCAAACTTTAATTCATAGTTTTCAGTTTTACCAAAGCCATAGGTCACAAATATAAAAGGTATTCCGGCCATGTGTGTCTGCTCGGCGTCACCATTGGTATCGCCAATATAAACAGGGTTTTCAAGTTTATTCCGTTCTATTAAAATACCCATATTGTGATGCTTGGGCATACCGTTTTCGCCGTATGCTATAGAATCAGTAATATAATCTGTTACGCCAGCCCAGTTCATAAATAAAGGGAGAATACCAACCGCGCAATTACTGAGTATAAACAATTTGTATTTGGTTGATAGTAGTTTCATGCCTTCAGTAACGCCCGGATACATCACCCCGCCAGTAACTGGTAATATTTGCCTGCGGGTTTCATTAACATCCATATAAATGTCCTGAGCCTTGTCGTCATCATAATCGGGCATTAATACTTTGGTGAGTTTTTTACCTTCCATACCCATTAGCTGCATCAAATCATTACGGCCAATGATCCTGTTGATAGCCATTTTTTCAAAAACAAGGTTCCAGGAGTTGGCGTAGGTATCAACGGCATCCCAAAGAGTACCATCCATATCAAATATTAAGCTATCGGGCTTTTGCATATAGTTAATTGAGCGTTTTTTTTAAAGATGTAAAATTTACCTTATCCACAAAACAGAAGTTCATATTTTCTTCATTATTAATCCTCACCTTAGCAGTGTGATAAGGTTAATGTGGGCCAGCTTAGCAGGAGGTTGGTTCCATAGGGTCTCCACCGTAAAAGGTGGGGACTTTTTTTTATTTATCTGATTTACAATCAAATAGCTTTACGGTAACAAAAAAATGCATCGCTGGCCTCTTGTTTTACAAATCCAGTAGCCTCATACAGGCTTTGAGCTGCATAATTGTCTACAGCGGTTTCCAATTGCAAATATGTAGCACCGTGAGTTTTGGCAAAAGCGGAAGCGGCTTTTAACAAAGCCTCCCCTATTCCTTGTTTGCGATAACTGGTGTGAACAAATAAATCGTTCAGTAACCAATTTTTTACCGCTCTTACAGATGATATAAGCGGATAAAGTTGAGTAAAGCCTACAACTTTACCATCCTTAAATGCAGCAAATATAACCGACTCATTGTTTTCAAGTCTGTTTTTGATAAATGATTCTGCTAAGTCAATATCAGAGGCCTGTTTATAAAACATGCGGTATTCATTAAATAAGCTTGTTACCAATAGATAATCTGTAGCGTAAATTTGTTTTATTTCCATAGCTAATAAAATAAACTTTTATATGGTTATGCTATCACCTACCTTATATACTTCATGAAATTTGACACCCAGCTTTTCAAAGTGTTTTACATAGGCTGCATAACGTTGTTTTATAAAAAACTCTTTTGCATAGCCATCATGAACCGGCAAAATTTGTTTAGGCTTGATATGATCCGCAAAGCTTGATATTGTTGGCTCATTAGCAAATGGAGCCATAGTTACCATGATCAGTAATTCAATATTCTTAAACTCTAAAAGCTTATCTTCCATAGAGTCAACCGGATGTAAAACCTTATCATTGATCAGGAAACCCGTCATTTGGGGTAACGGGTTATCCATAATAAGTTCATGCATTACTGGAAAAGCTTGCAATTTAAAGGGACCTAAGTGCTCTATGGCATTTTCTAAAATGGTATATGGTATACCTGTATTATCCAATTGCTGACCTATCTGGCTATTGGTTACAACACGAGCATCATTATTTAAAGCCAGAATGCTTTTTAATATATCAATATCGTAATGATCCGGATGAATATGTGTTAATATAATTGCCTGCACATCGGCAAACATTTGTGGCCTTACCAGCCCTTCAGCAAAAGAAAACGAGCCCGGATCAAATAAGATTTTATAACCATCAAGCTCAAACACAAGGCATGAATGAAGATATTTGGATATTTTCATAAGAAATTATTTAAAAGATAAACTTACTAAGTATGCAACTGGCTTATTTAGCTGCAAGTTTACTACAACAACTCATTGGCAAGATTAGCCAACTCGCTCCGTTCACCTTTCTGTAGCGTAATATGCGCATAAAGAGGATGCCCCTTTGCCTTATCAATTAAATAAGATAAACCATTACTTTCCGCATCAAGGTATGGCGTATCTATCTGGTAAATATCTCCTGTAAAAACAAACTTACTGTTTTCTCCGGCGCGTGATATAATAGTTTTTACCTCATGCGGGGTTAGATTCTGAGCCTCATCAACAATAAAAAATATTTTGCTCAGGGTACGGCCGCGGATGAAAGCCAGCGGAGCTATTGATATTTTATCATTGGATACCAATTCATCAATTTTGGCCTGCATTTTTTCATCGTCCATAAACTGATCTTTAATAAATTTCAAGTTATCCCATATAGGCGCCATATAAGGGTCTATTTTCGATTTAATATCTCCGGGTAAAAAACCTATATCTTTATTACTTAAAGGCACTATTGGCCGTGTAACAAATATTTGGCGATAATATTTACGCTGTTCCAATGCGCTGGCAAGTGCAAGTAGGGTTTTACCGGTTCCGGCATTACCCTGTATAGTCACCAGCTTAATATCTGGGTGTAACAACGCATGAATAGCAAAGGCTTGCTCAATATTACGGGGAAAAATATTAAATACCGGCTGTTCTACAACTTTTTCAAGCTGTCGTGTTTGCGTATTATAAAAACCTGGTACATCATTTTTTTTACTTTTTAAGATATAAAAGTGATTATTTGTGTATGAGGTAATATGTAAACTTTCGGCCGGTAGGTTTTCCTGTTTGTTTAACTGGGTTATCAGTTTTTCTGTAACCTTATCTATATCTGTTTTACCGGTATACAACTCTTCTAGATTCTTGATCTTACCAGTTTCATAATCTTCAGCATGTAAATTCAAGGCTTTAGCCTTTAAACGCAGACAAATATCTTTCGATACCAGTATCACTTTTTTACCCGGATTTTCTTCTTGCAAACCTAAAGCAGCATTTAATATGCGGTGGTCTGTTTTGTCTGATCCAAAAACCTCTTCGGCATTTAAGGCAGTGGTTTTACTGTCCATAGCAACCTTAAAGCTACCCTTGCTTTTACCATTAAGCGGAATCCATTCATTTACAAGGTTATTGCGCGACAAATCGTCCATAAGGCGAATAAAGCTGCGGGCCTCAAAATTACGGGTGTCATTTCCGTTCTTTTTATTATCAAGCTCTTCCAGTACCTGTATTGGGATAGCTACATCATGTTCCTGAAAATTCTGAAATGCGTCATGATCATAAAGGATCACCGAGGTATCTAAAACAAATATCTTGTTGCTTTTAACAGTACCGTTCTTACCATCTTTATTCATATCCGACTAATTTAAGGAATCTGTTCTTAGTTTCAAGCACAAACATGAGGTTACATGCAATAGATTATGGCAAAAATCAACATGCTGAAATGATTAACTTTAAGAAATAGAAACCGAGTTATCCTACCGGTCTGTCAGTAAACAATTATTATCAAGTATGACGAACATTATTTTAATTATCACTGCAACTTTAACCGCTTTAATTGCCGGCTTATTTTACGCTTATTCATGTTCGGTAAACTTAGGTTTAGGCCGGCTGACGGATAAGGAATATCTTACTGCTATGCAATCTATCAACAGAGCCATCTTGAACCCATTATTTTTTTCAAGTTTCATAGGAACATTAATCATGTTACCATTGTGCACATACTTACATTATCAACAAATAAATGGTACCCGTTTTATACTTTTATTTGCTGCTACTTTAGTTTATGCCACTGGCACCTTTGGAATTACGATTTTGGGAAATGTACCCTTAAATAACATGCTGGACAAGTTCAATATAAAAACTGCATCAATTGAGGAAATATCAGTGCAAAGAGAAAGATTTGAAAAATCCTGGTTATGGCTGCACAACATCAGGACTGTTGCAGCGGTTATCAGTTTAATTCTGGTTATAACAAGCTGCTGCTGCAATCGGGAATAAAGGTTGGATAAGCCAAAATCGTATAAAAGCGAAAACGGGAGTCATTTTCTTTCGAATTGAGCTCCCGTTTCCTAACTATTGTTCCACCGTAGTTTTCCAATAGCATCAAGTTTTGTGTAGCATTGCCGATATGATCTCATCTGTTGTTCTTACGAACGGTCGATTCTTTCTATATCATTGGTTCTGTTGAGGTTCTCCGTGAAGTCCCTGCATTTTCCCAATACCTCTTTTAATCACAATCTTTTTTCAAAAGACTTTCGTAATTTTCATTTTTCATGTGACTCAAGCACTTCTTTTGTTCTTTGATTTCCCCGAAGGTCCACCCAGTTTCAATTTCTGTAATCCTGAAAGGCTGTCAATGTACGTCGTTCCTGATGATTTGAATATCGTGACATCTGACAAATACTACAAGCTTTTTTTTTATTTTTTATTAACACTTTATTAACACAAAAAGCCCCTTTATCCACAACTTAACCTAAGCATATTTAAGCTTAAATTTTAACTCACAGTACAAGTTATTAACATTTCAGCTTATTCACAAAATATCAGAAAATCAGCAATTTAAATAGTGTACAAAATGCGCAAAAAAGAAAAACCTTTAAATTTTTTCAGTTAAATGCCTCCAATATCGCCTGGGAATATGTCTTAGATGGAGCCTTGTATTTTTTCGCGAAGCAATATTTACGCTATTAAAATAGTTTTTCCAGAGGTGCTGATAAATGCCCTCATCTTCACTAAAAGCAGCTACAGTATTACCCGGCTTATTCCCTTCAGAAAAATCAAGCGATATATATTGTGTATCATGAAGATCATAATAAACACCATAACCGCGTTTTATATCATATAGGATCCATTTTTGATCAGCGTAACGACTCTTGAAATGCCTGATCAATAATGGCAGCACATTAAAATCAGGCTCAATTGCTGAATAATAGGTTTCGTCTTTTAATTTTTGAAATCGTACAAATGCTTCCATTCTGTGTTTCTCGCGCCGAACCATCTTTATGATCTCTGATAAACGCATTACGTACTTATTGCCATAATCTTCTTCAATATTTTGATCTGAATCAAAAACATAACGGATAAAGCCAATTAAAGTACTTTCTTCCTGCTCCATCTCGGCCATGTGCGCGACGTATAATCGCTGAATACCAACTACTGATAATTTTTTACGAAGCCCGCTTAAAACTCTTGCAGCCCTTTTTTCATCGGTAACAATTGGCAATACTTCCTCAAATAAGGCAACGCTGCGCCACTCCCCTTTTATCAATTTTACATGGAACAGTTTAAGCTCGTAAATCTCAAAAACGGCGGTGAGTAACCCCTCAAACGTCCCGTCGTAAATCAGTGTATACATGGTCAAAACAGGTTAAGTTGTGTGTGGGTATTTTTTAGGTATTTACTTTTTGATTCGGCCAAAATAAACTGCTTGATATTATTTCCTGTCAAATCCCGGCGTTCAAATTCATTGCTTTTACATACAATAAAATACCTCGCCCGATTAATTGCTACTCCGATCTTTTTTAACTGCTCCCAACCCAAATGTGCAAACTTACGGGCGCTAACAATTTTTTGTGCAGACAATAGCCCAATACCGGGCACACGAAGTATCAGCTGCAAATCGGCCTTATTAATATCTATTGGAAAAACATGCATGTTACGAATAGCCCAACCCAGTTTAGGATCAATATCCAGGTCAAGCAATGGCTGATCATCATTAACGATCTCATTTACCCTAAAACCATAAAAACGCATTAACCAATCGGCCTGATAAAGCCTGTTCTCGCGCACCATAGGTACTGCAGTATTTAAAGCAGGTAATCTTTTATCGGCCAATACAGGTACGTAGCCAGAATAATAAACCCGTTTTAAATTAAAATTCCGATAAAAGTAATTTGCTGATTGCAGAACTTGCTGATCACTTTCTGGCGTGGCACCTATAATTACTTGTGTACTTTGCCCGGCCGGCGCAAACATAGGAGCCTTTTTAAAAAGCTTTTTTTCTTCCGTACGTAAAACGATCTCATTTTTCAAGAAACGCATCGGAGTTATCATATCCTGCCGGTTTTTATCAGGTGCCAGTAATTTCAAGCCAGCTTCAGTAGGCATTTCCAGATTTACGCTCAATCTGTCGGCGTACAAGCCGGCCTCCCGCATTAATTCATCGCTGGCTCCGGGAATAGATTTTAGATGAATGTAACCATTAAAGTTATGCTCCGTGCGCAATTTTTTAGCAACCCTTACAAGGCGCTCCATCGTATAATCAGCATCTTTAAAAATACCAGAACTTAAAAACAGCCCTTCAATATAGTTACGCCTGTAAAAGTTAATGGTTAGATCAACTACTTCCTGCACCGTAAATGCGGCTCGTTTAATATCATTGTTCTTGCGTGACACACAATAAGCACAATCAAATATGCAATGATTAGTCAATAAAATTTTCAGTAGCGATACGCAACGTCCATCCTCAGTATAGCTATGACAAATACCGTTGCTGGCATTTCCTAAACCTTTATTTTCGTTTTTACGTTTACTACCACTTGACGCGCATGATACATCATACTTAGCGGCATCGGCCAATATATTCAACTTCTCTGTTATCCGGTCTGCATTCATATCAAATCAAAAATACTAATAATTTTAGCATTTAATAAAATATTATTTAACACTTCTGGTTGTACTATCTTTTGTTATCTCATCCCTGAAGATGTTCAAACCGAATTAATTAAAACATAACCCTCCTTTTCAAGTTCCTTTTTAAAAAGAAATCTATCATGGAAAAATTATATACAGCTGTGGTTACAGCAAAAGGTGGAAGAGATGGCCATATCAGGTCAGAAGATGGCGTTATTGATATGGAGTTAAAAGCGCCAAAAGCATTAGGTGGTGAAGATGGCTATGCAAATCCCGAATTATTATTTGCAGGCGCCTGGGGTGCTTGTTATTTGGGAGCGCTTGGTTCTGTAGGGGTAAGAGACGGTGTAAACGTAACACAAGCCACAGTTGATGTTCATATTTCATTTAACAAAGAGGGAGAATCTTCATACGCTTTATCAGCTGAATTGCATGTACATATACCTGGGGTTGACTGGGATGTGGCCCAAAAACTTGCAGATGCAGCGCATAAAGGTTGTCCATACTCAAAAGCAACCAGAGGTAATATTGAAGTAAAAGTCATTGCGGATTAAATTAAATAAGAACTGATTAAAAAAAGAAAGCCGTTCCTGTTAAGGAACGGCCTCTTCTTAAAACCAAACTAACTACTCTATGAAAACAGTCTTTAATTATTTTACAGCTATTTCTCTTGATTGAAATTTAGCTTCTTCTTTTTTAGATACAATAAGGTTTAACACACCATCAGTATAATCAGCTTCAATTTTTGACTGATCGGCACTTTCAGGTAAGGTAAATGACCTGCTGAAAGAGTTATAGCTGTACTCACGTTTGCTGATCTTTTTACCTTCTTCTACGTTTTCGCTTTTCTTTTCCGCAGAAATTGTCAATACATTTTTGTCCAGGTTAATTTTAAAGTCTTCTTTCTTCAAGCCAGGCGCAGCTAACTCAATCTGAAATTCATTTTCAGTTTCTGAAATATTTACTGCTGGTACACGCGCAACTAATTTATTGCCGAAATATGAATCGTTCAAAATTGAATCAAATACATCGTTAAAAAAGGGGCCTACCGCGTTGTTTTTTAATCCGTTGTTGAATTTTACAAGTGTCATTTTTATATCTCCTTTTAAGTTTTTGTTTTTATTAACTTCGTAACCTATTTATCAACTGTTATACCAAGCCTTAAAATCGATTAACGAAAGACACATTGTCACCACAAATTGATTTTATACAGACAAATTGACACAAATGGCTGAAAAACTCACAGATTACAAGTTCAAAACGGGTATCCCGATCCGTTTTTCTGATATTGATGCCTTTGGGCATGTTAACAATGCGGTATATTTAACTTACTTTGAAATAGCGAGAACCCATTACTGGAAAGAAGCAATTAGTTGGGATTGGAATAATGCGGGCATTATTTTAGGCCGATCAGAGATTAATTACCTTAAACCACTTACTATAAATGACCAAATAGCCTGTTACGTACGCACGGTACGTATTGGTAACAGCAGTTTTGATGTAATGCACGTATTAGTAAAAACAACCGAACAGGGCGAAGAAATTGTAACGACCGGTAAAACCGTTTGTATTAGCTACGATTATAAAGCTAACAAATCGGTTTCAATTCCGGCCAATGAACGCCATAATATGATTGAATACGATGAGCCTCGATTGATATTAAACACAAATTAATCGTAAACGCAGATTTCAGGTATTCTGAAATCTGCGTTTACATATCTAATTAAATATCTTTCCAGGATTTAAAATCCCCTTCGGATCAAATACATTTTTAATGCCACGCCAAAGGGCAAAATGTACTTCATTGTATTTAATAGGCATAAAATCTTTTTGAACCAGCCCTATTCCATGTTCACCCGAAAGTGTGCCGCCTAAGGATACGGTTAGTTCAAATATTTCGCGAATACCAAACTTTAACTTATTATTCCAATCCTCATCGCTCATTTTGGATTTTATAATGTTTACGTGCAGGTTTCCATCACCCGCATGGCCATAACATACTGATTCAAAGCCATATTTGGCGCCAATATCCTTTATTCCTTTTATTAATTGAGGCAACGCCGCACGCGGCACAACAGTATCTTCTTCCTTGTAAACCGAGTTTGATTTTACCGATACAGCCATAGTACGTCGCAAGCGCCACAATTCTTCTTTTTGAGCAGATGAATCAGCGAATAATACATCGCTGCAATCATAGGCTTCCAAAACAGCATTTATTTTTTCGCAATCGGCAAATATTACATCCTGATTATTACCATCCACTTCAATCAACAAAAATGCTTCAACGCCATCGTGAAGATCAAAAGCGATGTCATCATGCTCTTTTACCCACTCTACCCCCCTGCGTTCCATAAATTCAAGTGCCGACGGTATAATGCCAGCCCTAAAAATAGCCGATACCGCAGCGCAGGCCGCCTCATTACTTGGAAAAGATGCCAGCATTAAAGCATCAAGCGTTGGTAATGGTATTAATTTAACTACTATTTTGGTAACGATACCCAAAGTACCTTCCGAACCAATCATTAATTGGGTTAGGTTATAACCCGATGCATATTTAAGTGTATTAGCACCCGTCCATATAATTTCGCCAGAAGGCAAAACAACCTGTAGATTAAGTACATACTCACGTATAGTTCCATACTTTACTACCCTTGGCCCACCTGAACCATGTGATACATTCCCCCCAATAAAGCAACTTCCCTTACTGGCCGGATCAACAGGATAAAGCAACCCTTTAGCAGCCGCCTGATTCATGAACTCTTCTGTAACCACTCCTGGCTCAACCGTGGCCTGTAAGTTTTGCTCATCAATTTCAAGCACCTTATTAAAGCGCTCCATAGCTATGAGCAAGCCTCCTTTAACGGGTAGCGCACCACCGCTCAAACCTGTTCCAGCGCCACGCGGAGTAACCGGAATCAGGTGTTTACTACAAAGTTTTAGTAATGCCGAAACCTCCTCCGGCGACTGTGGTTTAACTACTACATCCGGATAATAAACAAGATCTTCTGTTTCGTCATGACTATATCTTTCAAGTTCATCATGCTGTGTAATCACAGCATCGGCACCAACAATAGCGGTTATTGCTTCAAGCAAGGGAGTTGTTATTATATTGTAGTTCATTTTTCAGATGGATAGTTGATAGTTACGCTCGAATGTGCCACTTTTCCTATCAAAGGCGGGTTTAGTTTTTTAATAACTACTTTGATGACTTCTACGAAATGGTATTGAGCAATAATTCTGTCAATAATAGCCTGCCCTACGGTTTCGATTAGCTTACGCGGATTCTTCATCTCCTCGCAGGCCATAATATAAACCTTTTCATAATCAACAGTATCATCCAGGTTATCATCATTTAAATTGGTTTGCGGAATAAAACCAATCTCTATATCAATTAAAAAACGGCAGCCTATTTTTTGTTCTTCAGGATAAAATCCGTGATATGCAAAAAACTCCGCGTCATGCAAAGCAATATTAATCATCTTTCAAAAGTATTGATTTAGTTGGTTGGATGATAAACGTTCATTAAAGAAATTTAATATTCATATCCATTCCAAAAAAAATTAATAAATAAAAATTTGAAAAGCGGGTTTAAATAAACTAAACATAGTTTTTGAAATAAAGTGGTTTTGAGTATTCAAAACTGACATTTCTATCTTATTAACTCCTCATTAAATCGTCTATATTTGCTTACCAACTATACCGTTATGGCCAAAACAGATTTATACGAATCACCTGATTATTATCAAATAGATGAACTGCTTACCGAAGAATATAAATTAATACGCTCATCTGTACGTAACTGGGTAAAAAAAGAATTAAGCCCGATAATTGAGGATTATGCTCAAAAAGCTGAGTTTCCGATTCACTTAATTAAGGGATTGGCCGAGATCGGCGCCTTTGGCCCAACCATACCTGCAGAATATGGCGGTGCCGGACTTGATTATATGGCATACGGTATTATTATGCAGGAAATTGAACGCGGTGATTCAGGCATTCGTTCTACTTCGTCAGTTCAGGGCTCATTAGTAATGTACCCTATTTACACATACGGATCTGAAGAACAACGTAAAAAGTATCTACCCAAATTAGCCTCCGGCGAAATTATGGGCTGCTTCGGGCTTACTGAACCTGATCATGGTTCAAATCCGGGCGGTATGACAACCAATATAAAAGACGCTGGTGATCATTATATTTTAAACGGAGCTAAGATGTGGATCTCTAATGCTCCATTTGCTGATATAGCTGTGGTTTGGACAAAGGATGAAAGCGGTAAAATTCGCGGGTTAATAGTGGAGCGCGGAATGGAAGGTTTTACAACTCCGGAAACGCACAACAAATGGTCGTTAAGAGCATCATCAACCGGCGAATTGGTATTTGATAACGTAAAAATCCCTAAAGAAAATTTGCTACCTAATGTTGCTGGCTTAAAAGGCCCGTTAGGATGCCTTAATCAGGCCAGATATGGTATAGCCTGGGGTGCTCTTGGGGCCGCTATGGATTGCTATGATACGGCATTACGTTATTCAAAAGAGCGTGTGCAGTTTGGTAAACCAATAGCCGGTTTTCAACTTCAGCAAAAAAAACTGGCCGAAATGATAACGGAAATAACCAAGGCTCAGCTATTAGTTTGGCGTTTGGGAGTACTTAAAAACGAAGGCAGGGCAACAGCCGCGCAAATATCAATGGCTAAACGCAACAGTGTAGAAACAGCCATTAACATAGCCCGTGAGGCCCGTCAGATGCTTGGTGGCATGGGCATAACCGGCGAGTATTCTATTATGCGCCACATGATGAATCTTGAATCTGTAATAACTTATGAGGGCACCCACGATATACACTTGCTGATAACAGGCATGGATATTACCGGCGAAGACGCGTTTAAATAAATAAATCGTTGTAATATAGTTTATAGTGAATTTTATTTCAAAAATCTACCATACCAGCGTCCTGAATCTTTAACAATACGCTGTTGTGTTGCATGATCAACATGTATTAAACCAAAACGTGGATGATAACCTTCGGCCCATTCAAAGTTATCTGTGAGTGTCCAAACAAAGTAACCATTCAATTTGCACCCTTCGTTTTTGGCTTTTAAAACCTGGGCTATATAGTTTTGTAAATACTGAAGGCGTTTACCATCATGAACAGCATTATCGTCAACGGTATCCGGAAAAGCTGCACCATTTTCGGTAATAATGATGCTTTTGATTTGAGGATAAGCATCAAATTTTTTGATCATGTGATATATAGATGGCGGATAAACCTCCCAGCGCATAGCGGTTAGTTCAACGTTCCGGTTTTCGGCCTTTACCATTTTAGCACCTATATATGGGGTAAAAAAGGAATATTTTACAATTTCGCGGGTATAATTTTGTATTCCTATAAAATCAAAATCAAACTGCATGTTATCCTCATCACCCGGTTTAATGTATTTCTGTAAGCTTTTCAATACCGGCAAATCATTTACCGGGTACCCTAAACCTAACAGAGGTTCAATAAATAATCGGTTTATCAATGCATCAGCCCTTACTGCGGCTGCCACATCACGTGGCTTATCTGTAAGGGGTTCAATTTGCGAACATGAAAACGTAGTTCCCACCTGTGCTTCAGGTAAAAGCTTACGCAATATTTTGCCACCGGCATTAATACTTAAAACAACATGATGTATGGCAGGAATAAAATTCCTGATACCATTACGACCCGGTGCGTGAATGCCAAAAAAATAACCAGCCCCGGTAAATACCACGGGTTCATTCATAACCATCCAGTGTTTTACACGGTCTCCAAAACTTTTAGCGCACAGGGTTACAAACTCACTAAACCAGTCAATAACTTCACGGCTTGTCCACCCTCCTTTTTGTTCAAGCACCTGAGGCAGATCCCAGTGATAAATGGTAACCCAAGGCTCTATGCCCATGCTAATACAGTAATTGATAACACGGTTATAATAATCAATACCAGCCTGGTTAACCTGCCCAATTCCGGATGGCAATAAACGCGCCCATGAAATCGAAAATCTAAAGTTTGGGATATTCAGTTCTTTGATAAGATCTATGTCTTCCTGGTAGCGATTATAAAAATCGCACGTCACGCGGGCGTGATCGGCATTGAGAATTTTGCTTTTTTTTGCTGTAAAGGCATCCCATACAGACTCGCCTTTTCCATCAGCATCATGCGCTCCCTCTATTTGAAAAGCAGCCGTAGATACCCCCCAGATAAAATCAGGGCCAAAAAGTTGTTTGTGAAATTGTGTATCCTGATCAGTTAGTTCCATTAAATTGAGCTACGCAAAGCCCAAAAATGCGATTATATTTACGAAAGAAAAATTTTAACAGATAACTTAGTGAATGAAAGATGATTTCATACTTTTCAGGATCATCCATTCACGGATACCGTTGATAAGTCTTGAGAAAACTGAAAATAGTTTCATAACAGTGTTTTTTTGTTATCTAAAGATAAGACGAGGATATAACCTAAATGTAACAGCTATATTATCATATTATTAAACCCATTATTTTGAATACAAGTATTTTAGCTTCACAATTGTTTTATCAATACATTTTTCAATGAAAGCTCACTTTATTAAACTATTTAATTACGACCGCTTTGCTAATGAATTGATAAATAAAGCTATTGTAGATGCCGGCAGCCCTCAAAAACCGGTTTACTTATTATCACATTTATTAACCGCTGCACTCGTATGGCTCAGGCGTTGCCAGGGATTACCCAATGGCATGAGCAGCCCCTGGCCCGATGACCTTACGGCCGAACAATGCGCTGAACTTATTATGGAATATCATGCTGACTGGATAGCTTATTTACAAGGGTTGAAAGATGACGATTTTTCAAAAATGATCAGCTATCAAAACTTTAAAGGCGACCACTTTCAAGATCAGTTAAGCGACATTATTGCGCATGTAATTAACCACGGCACACATACAAGGGCTCAAATTGGTCAGCAATTAAAGTTTATCGGAGTGGAAACTTTACCAATCACTGACTTTAGTTATTATTTAAGGACACTAAAGACTACTATTTAACCCGCTTTATTTACAATATTTGCTATCGCTAATACATCAAAAAGAAGGACATGAAGAAATACATTCCAACCCTGATAACAGCCTTTGTGTTATTTGGCTGTGCAGATACAAAAAAACAGGAAAAACTACTTTTAGATAGCGTTATAGCTATACATGATAAAGTAATGAGCAGCGATGAGCAATTGATGAAAAACAAAATGCTTCTTGATAGCTTGATCAAGCAAAATCCAAATGATTCGGCTAAGGTGTATTTAAAACAGGTTGACGATGCAGATAATGCCATGAGCGACTGGATGCATAAATTTGACGCCGAAAACAAGGGCAAATCTCACCAGCAAATAGTTGACTATTTAACCGACCAGAAAAACAAGATAACGGTTATAGATTCTCAGATAAATACAGCCGTTAGTACTTCAAATAAATACCTGAATACAATAATAAAAAAATGAAAAACTTAATAGGCGCTCTTGTTATTATTGCACTTTATAGTTCATGTAAATCAAACAATCAAACTACCAGGCTTCCTATATTAGGCCAGCGCGAACCTGTTACCAAAACAGTTGATGGCAAAACTGTTACCGACACCGTATATTCTACCATACCCGATTTTAAGTTTGTAAATCAGTATGCCGATACCATAACCGGCAAAAGTCTGGACGGAAAAATATATGTGGCCGATTTTTTCTTCACCACCTGCCCATCTATTTGCCCGGTAATGCACCGCAACATGCTTAACGTATATAAGGAGTTTAAAAACGATGATAACTTTAGGATCATCTCCCACTCTATTGATCCTAAATACGACACTGTTGCTGTGCTAAAAAAATATGCCGATAAACTGGGTATAAGCGGTAATACATGGTGGCTTTTAAATGGCACTAAGGAACAAACCTACGGGATAGCTAAAAATTATTTAGTATCGGTTCAGGAAAAAAATCCACAAGGCGAATACATTCACGATGGTTATTTTATCCTGGTGGATAAACAAAAGCGCCTTCGAGGAACATACGATGGTACCGACCCGGCACAGGTAACTAAGCTAATTGCTGATATAAAAACATTAAAGGAAGAACCTGATATGGCCAGCGCCAAATGAGGTCGTTAGTTATCATAATTATAGGTTTGCTATTGGTTACCTTAGCGTTTTCTTGTCAAAGCGATGAGCAGATAGAGCTTGACCGGTATTATTCCGCCGGTAGCATAATATATCAGGCTCATTGTGAAAACTGTCATGGCGAAAAAGGTGAAGGGTTACAATCACTGATTCCGCCATTGAATGATTCAACCTATCTAAAAAACAACAGAACATCGTTAGCTTGTTACCTTAAAAATGGACTCAAAGGCGCTATAACCGTGCATGGTCGTAAGTTTGAAGGTGAGATGCCTGTCAGCGATCTTTCGCCTATTGAGATGGCTAAAGTACTTACCTACATCACTAATTCTTTTGGCAATAAAATGGGCGTAATAAACCTGCAGGAGGTTCAGAACAATATAGTAAAATGCAAGTAGTTGTTACTTAGCTATAATGCGCCAATGGCTCCGAAATCCTGCTTAACCAATAACTGAACTAAAAAATATCTATCTTTACACCTGCAAAACGTTCTATCGCTGCTATTTTGCATAGCGGAGGAAAGTCCGGGCAACACAGAGCATCCTGCTTCCTAACGGGAAGGCGCCGGCAGCCGGCGACAGCAAGTGCAACAGAAAACAAACCGCCACGATTTATCGGGGTAAGGGTGAAACCGTGAGGTAAGAGCTCACGACGTTTCCGGGTGACCGGAAATGATGGTAAACCTCAGGAGTTGAAAAACCAAATAGGTCCCGGAAGTGAAGCTGCTCGCTTCCGCATATGTCTTTTTAAGGCATCACTCCGGGATGGGTAGGTTGTTTAAACCTGTCAGCGATGGCAGGGCCAGATTAATGATAGAAGTTGCCTTTGGGCAATACAGAACCCGGCTTACAGATTTGCTGCTGA